>NZ_JAKQYH010000001.1:48452-49190 GCF_022343545.1 Streptomyces arenae | reverse complement strand
ACCAAGGATCATGAGTGCCGGAGCCCGGGAACGGTTCCTGACACGCCCGGCCGATCGGGACCCGTCCGGGTGGACGGGCCCCGGGGCCGTGCGGTGCGTCAGACGCGGTCGGCCGCGATCAGGACGTACTGGAAGGAGCCGTCCTTGTACGAGTTGATGAACGCCTCCTCGATGCCGGTGACCAGGGACGAGGTGGCGCGCAGCTCCCAGTAGGGCAGGGTGTCCGGGGTGAGGTCGATGACGGCCTGCGGGACGAGCCGGTTGTCCGCCATGGCCTTCAGGTACTCGCGGCGCGAGTGGATGTTGCACTCGAAGTGCGCGTTGATCTGGGAGACCCACTTCGAGGGCTGGCCGTACCGCGGGTTCCAGCAGCCGGTGATGGTGACGTAGCGTCCGCCGACGGCGAGGACCCGGGAGTGCTCGGCGAAGAGGTCCTCCAGGTCGACGTACATGCTGGACTCGTTGTTCCAGGAGCCGGCGGCCTGTCCGGTCTCGAAGGGCATGTCGAGCATGTTGCAGACGCGGGCCCGCACGTGGTCGTCGATGCCGAGTTCGGCGGCGCGCCGGTTGGCGAAGTCGGCCTGCTTGGCGGAGAGGGTGACGCCCTCGACCTTGGCGCCGAAGCGCTGGTGGGCCATGACCATGGAACCGCCGCGGCCGCAGCCGGCGTCGACCAGCGTGTCGTCGCGCCCGATGGAGCCGAGGTGGTGCAGCAGGACGTCGGCCTGCGCCGACTCC
>NZ_JAKQYH010000001.1:40285-48152 GCF_022343545.1 Streptomyces arenae | reverse complement strand
CTGCTGCACGTGGACACCGGGCACAACTTCCCCGAGGTCCTGGAATATCGCGACCGCACCGTCGAGCGGCACGGGCTGCGGCTGCACGTGGCCTCCGTGCAGGACTACATCGACCGGGGAGTGCTGCGCGAGCGCCCCGACGGCACCCGCAACCCCCTCCAGACACTGCCGCTCACCGAGAAGATCCAGAGCGAGCGCTTCGACGCCGTGTTCGGCGGCGGCCGCCGCGACGAGGAGAAGGCCCGCGCCAAGGAACGGGTGTTCTCACTGCGCGACGAGTTCTCCCAGTGGGACCCGCGCCGCCAGCGCCCCGAGCTGTGGAACCTCTACAACGGCCGGCACGCCCCCGGCGAACACGTCCGCGTCTTCCCGCTGTCCAACTGGACCGAGCTGGACGTCTGGCAGTACATCGCCCGCGAGGAGATCGAGCTGCCGGAGATCTACTACGCCCATCACCGTGAGGTGTTCCGGCGCGGCGGGATGTGGCTGACGGCCGGCGCGTGGGGCGGCCCGAAGGACGGCGAGACCGTCGAGAAGCGCCAGGTCCGCTACCGGACCGTCGGCGACATGTCCTGCACCGGCGCCGTCGACTCCGACGCCGACAGCATCGAGAAGGTGATCGCGGAGATCGCCGCGTCCCGGCTGACCGAGCGCGGCGCCACGCGTGCCGACGACAAGCTCTCCGAGGCCGCGATGGAAGACCGCAAGCGCGAGGGGTACTTCTAGACATGAGCACCACCATCGACACCCTGCGTTTCGCGACCGCCGGTTCCGTGGACGACGGCAAGTCCACCCTCGTGGGACGGCTGCTGCACGACTCCAAGTCGGTCCTCACCGACCAGCTGGAGGCCGTCGAACGGGCCTCCGCCAGCCGCGGCCAGGACACCCCGGACCTCGCGCTGCTCACCGACGGGCTGCGGGCCGAGCGCGAGCAGGGCATCACCATCGACGTGGCCTACCGCTACTTCGCCACCCCGAAGCGCCGGTTCATCCTCGCCGACACCCCCGGCCACGTGCAGTACACCCGCAACATGGTCACCGGCGCCTCCACCGCCGAACTGGCGATCATCCTGGTCGACGCCCGCAACGGGGTCGTGGAGCAGACCCGGCGGCACGCGGCCGTGGCCGCCCTGCTGCGCGTCCCGCACGTGGTGCTCGCCGTCAACAAGATGGACCTGGTCGGCTACGAGCGGTCCGGGTTCGAGCGGATCGTCGCCGACTTCACCGCGGGGACCGCCGAGCTGGGGCTCCCGGAGGTCACCGCGATCCCGGTCTCCGCGCTGGCGGGCGACAACGTGGTCGACCGTTCCGCGCACATGGCCTGGTACGGCGGCCCGGCCCTGCTGGAGTTCCTGGAGAACGTCCCGGTCGCGGCGGACGCGGCCGACGCCCCGGCCCGTTTCCCGGTCCAGTACGTCATCCGGCACGGTGACGTCCGGCACTACGCGGGCCAGCTGGTCTCCGGTGCGCTCCGGGTCGGCGACCGGGTCACCGTGCACCCGTCCGGGGAGACCTCCGAGATCACGGCGATCGACGTGCTCGGCAACGCGGTCGAGGCGGCCCACGCCCCGCAGTCCATCGGGGTGCGCCTGGCCGACCAGCGGGACGTCGCACGCGGCGACATGATCACCGCGGGGGCACGGGGGCCCGTGCTCACTCAGGACGTCACGGCGGCCGTGTGCCATCTGGCCGACCGGCCGCTGCGGGTCGGCGACCGGGTGCTGCTCAAGCACGCCACCCGGACCGTCAAGGCGATCGTCCGGGACCTGGCGGGCGCCGGTGAGCTGACCGCGAACGACCTGGGGCGGATCACCCTGCGCAGCGCGGAGCCGCTGCCGCTGGACGCCTACGCGGTCTCCCGCCGCACCGGCGCGTTCATCCTGATCGACCCGGCGGACGGCGCGACGCTGACGGCGGGGATGGTCGATCTCGGCTGACCTGCCCGCGTGTGAGGTGCCCCCGGCGATCGCCGGGGGCACCTTCGTTTCACACCCGCGCGCGTCACAAGGTCACGGCACGTCAATAACGCGGTAACAGAGCAGGGGGATGTGCGAGAGGGCCGGCCGGCCGGGGTAAGCCCCCTGTTGCCGGGACGAAGGTCCCGTACGGGGGGCACCGACGGTCTCCGGGACGGGACCCGTACCATTCCTACAGTTGAAAGCAGGACAAGCAGTGATCGCCTGCGCCATGAACGGACCAGCCGTGTACGAACCGCCTTCCCCCTCCGCCGCCTCCTGGCGCGTCGCGCTGCCGCACACCGTCGCGGCCGTGCCGGTCGCGCGTGCCCTGGTGCGGTCGGCGATGGAGGAGGCGGAGCACGCGGCGGACGCCGACACCGCCGAGCTGCTGACGGCGGAACTGGTCGCCAACGCGGTGGAGCACACCGCGGGCAGGGGGCCGATAGAGCTGGTCGTGGAGCTGCTGCCGGGGGGCTGCAAGGTCGAGGTGCACGACCCGGACCCGGCGCCGCCCGGCCATCTCACCCGTCCGGTGATCGAGGAGCCCGACCCCATGCAGGAGGGCGGCCGTGGCCTGCTGCTGATCCGCGCGCTGAGCTCGTCCTGCGGACACCGCCCCACCGAGTCCGGCAAGGCGGTGTGGTTCAGGCTTCCTGTAGTACCGCGTCAGTGGCGTCCGGCGTGACGGCCGCCGCCGTGGCCAGCGTGGACCTCCGGCGCCCGTAGCCGAGGTAGACCAGCAGGCCCACGACCAGGAAGACGGCGAACTGGACCCAGGTCGTCCACCCGGTCTCGTACATCAGATAGAGGCAGAAGCCGACGCCCAGCAGGGGCACGACCGGGTAGAGCGGCACCCGGAAGGTGCGGGCCAGCGCCGGTTCGCGGCGGCGCAGGGCGAGCACCGCGATGTTCACCACGGCCATGATCGCGAGAGTGCCGATGGTGCACAGGTTCATCACCGCGTCCAGCGAGGCGAAGGCCGCCGGCAGCGCGAAGACGGCCGCGACGATCAGGGTGCCGGCCACCGGGGTGGCGGTCCGCGGGGAGACCTTCTCGAAGACGCGCGGGATCAGGCCGTCCCGTGACATGGACATCAGGATGCGGGTCTGGCCGTACATCACGGCGAGGACCACGGAGGCGATGGCGACGACCGCGCCGAAGGCGATCACCCCGCCGCCGATCGCGGACCCGGTGACCTCGTTGACGACGTAGGAGAGCGCGGCGGGACGGCCGGCGACCTGCTCGCCGCCGATGGCGCCGATCGCGGCGAGCGCGACCGCGCAGTAGAGCAGGGTGACCACGCCCATGCAGACGAGGATCGCGACCGGGATGTCCCGGCGCGGGTTCTTGGCCTCCTCGCCGGCGGTGGTGATCGCGTCGAAGCCGATGTACGAGAAGAACGCGGCGGTGGTACCCGCGCCGATGCCGCCGAGACCGGCCGGGGAGAACGGGACGAGGTTGCCGTCCTTGAAGGCGCTGAAGCCGATCACGCAGAAGGCGAGCAGGACCGCGAGTTTCACGGCGGCCATCGCGGCGGTGGCCCGGGCGCTCTCCCGCACCCCCCGCACCAGCAGGACGGCGGCCATGGCGATCACGATCACCGCGGGGAGGTTCACGATCCCGCCGTCGCCGGGGCCCGCGGCCAGCGCGTGCGGGAGCTGGAGCCCGGTGAGGCTGTGCAGCAGTTCGTCGACGTACTGGCTCCAGCCGACGGCGACGGCCGAGATCGAGATGCCGTACTCCAGGAGCAGGCACCAGCCGACCAGGAAGGCGGTGGTCTCGCCGAGACCCGCGTAGGCGAAGGAGTACGACGACCCGGAGACCGGGATCGCGCCGCCCAGCTCGGCGAAGGAGAGGGCGGTGAAGACGCAGGTGACCGCGGCGAGGACGAAGGAGACGACGACGGCGGGGCCCGCCTGGGCGACCGAGTCGGAGAGGCCGACGAAGATGCCGGTGCCGACGATCGCGCCGATGCCGAAGCAGATCAGCTGGAAGAGGCCCATGGTGCGGCGGAGGCCGTGGCCCGCGCGGTCGGCGCCGGATTCGGCGACCAGCAGGTGCGGGGACTTGATGCGGGGCATGCGGGTGGTGCTCTCTCTGGTGGTGCGGGTGCGATCCCGGGTTCGGTCGCGGTGGCGGCTCCGGCGAGGGGTGGTGCCGGGCCGCCGCAAAGGATAGGGCCGGTCAGGCGAGCGTGGCCACCAGGACCGCCTTGATGGTGTGCATCCGGTTCTCGGCCTCGTCGAAGACGACCGAGTACTCGGACTCGAACACCTCGTCGGTGACCTCCAGCTCGGTCAGCCCGTGCCGCTCGTGGATCTCGCGGCCGACGTCGGTGCCGAGGTCGTGGAAGGCCGGCAGGCAGTGCAGGAACCTGACATCGGGGTTGCCGGTGGCGCGCAGCACGTCCATGGTCACGGCGTAGGGGCCGAGCAGCGCGATCCGCTCGTCCCACACCTCCTTGGGCTCGCCCATCGACACCCAGACGTCGGTGGCGACGAAGTCGGCGCCGCGCACGCCCTCCTTCACGTCCTCGGTGAGCGTGATCCGGGCACCGGACGCGTCGGCCAGCCGCTGGGCGAGAGCGACGATCGTCTCGTCAGGCCACAGCACCCGGGGGGCGACGATCCGGACGTCCATGCCCAGCAGGGCGCCGGTGACGAGGTACGAGTTGCCCATGTTGTAGCGGGCGTCGCCGAGGTAGGCGAAGGCGATGCCGGTGAGCGGCTTGTCGGTGTGCTCGGTCATGGTGAGCACGTCGGCGAGCATCTGGGTGGGGTGCCATTCGTCGGTGAGGCCGTTGTACACGGGCACCCCGGCGAACGCGGCGAGTTCCTCCACGACGCCCTGGCCGTGGCCGCGGTACTCGATCGCGTCGAACATCCGGCCGAGGACCCGGGCGGTGTCCTTCACCGACTCCTTGTGCCCGATCTGCGACCCGGACGGGTCGAGGTAGGTGGTGACGGCGCCCTGGTCGGCGGCCGCGACCTCGAAGGCGCAGCGGGTACGGGTGGAGGTCTTCTCGAAGACCAGCGCGATGTTCCGGCCACGCAGGTGCTGGGTCTCGGTCCCGGCCTTCTTGGCCGCCTTCAGCTCGGCGGCCAGCTCGACCAGCCCGCGGAACTCCTCCTGCGTGAAGTCCAGCTCCTTGAGGAAGTGGCGGCCGGCGAGGGCGGTCGGGACTGTCGCCATGGGGGCGCTCCAGCGGTAGGGGTCGGCTTCAGGGACTATGGAAGTCTATACGATATTCCACATTTCTATACAGGCGCCGCCCGCCGTGCATGCGGTTCCTCACACGGCGTCCCGCTGGACCGGACAGCTCATGCAGCGCGGGCCGCCCCGGCCCCGGCCCAGTTCGCTGCCCGGGATCTCTATCACCTCGATGCCCTGTTTGCGCAGGTGCGTGTTGGTGGTGGAGTTGCGTTCGTAGGCGACCACGACCCCGGGTTCGACGGCGAGGACGTTGCAGCCGTCGTCCCACTGCTCGCGTTCGGCCGCGTGCACGTCCTGGGTGGCGGTCAGCACCCGGATCTCGCTCAGGCCGAGGGCGGCGGCGATCGCGCGGTGCATGTGCTCCGGCGGATGGTCGGTGACCTTCAGCTCCTTCTCGCCGACGCCGGGTTCGATGGTGTACGACCGGAGCATGCCGAGGCCCGCGTACTGGGTGAAGGTGTCGCCGTCGACCATCGTCATCACGGTGTCGAGATGCATGAAGGCCCGCCGCTTCGGCATGTCCAGGGCCACGATCGACTGCGCGGAGCCGGCCGCGAACAGCTTGTGCGCGAGCATCTCCACGGCCTGCGGGGTGGTGCGCTCGCTCATCCCGATCAGCACCGCGCCGTTGCCGATCACCAGGACGTCGCCGCCCTCGATGGTGGAGGGGTAGGCGGCCTGCCCCTCCGACCAGACGTGGAACGGCTCGGCGCGGAACAGCGGGTGGTGCCGGTAGATCGCCTCGAAGTGCACGGTCTCGCGCTGCCGGGCGGGCCAGCGCATGGCGTTGATGGAGACCCCGTCGTAGACCCAGGCGGAGGTGTCGCGGGTGAAGAGGTGGTTGGGGAGCGGTTCGAGGAGGAAGTCGTCCAGGTCCATGACGTGGAAGCGGACGGAGGTCGGCTCCTCGTGCGCGTCCAGGAACTCGCGCTTGGTCATGCCGCCGACCAGGGCCTCGGCCAGTTCCGGCGCCGGCAGCTTCTCGAAGGCGGCGCGCAGGTGGTCGGTGGCGAGCGGGCCGTACTCCTTCTCGTCGAAGACGCGGTCCAGGACGAGCGCGCGGGCGGCGGGGAGCTCCAGGGCCTCGGTGAGCAGGTCGCCGAAGAGGTGGACGGCGACACCGCGGTCGCGCAGGACGTCGGCGAAGCCGTCGTGCTCGGCGCGGGCCCGGCGCACCCAGAGGACGTCGTCGAAGAGGAGGGCGTCCTTGTTGCTGGGGGTGAGCCTTTTGAGCTCCAGATCCGGCCGGTGCAGGATGACGCGGCGCAGCCGCCCGGCTTCGGAGTCGACGTGGAATCCCATGACTCCATCCTGACCATCGAGGACCGTGTTCACCCCCGGCTCGGCCGTTTCCCGTCTTCTTGTTTTCGTCCCCTTGACGACAAACGCGACCAGGATTATGGTCATGATGACTCTAAAGATTGCCCAACAGGTGGATCCAGTTGATCCAGTTGGTTGAGTGGATTCGGAAGACGAGGGGGCCTCATGGCCGACATCACCCGGCGCCTGGGCTGGCGCCATCTGCGCGGGGCTCCGACGGCGCACATCCGGCACCACAGCTCCGGCAGGCTGGCGCACGAGGGATCCGGGCTGAGCTTCTGGTTCCGGCCGCTGTCCGCCGCGATCTCCGAGGTGCCGGTCGACGACCGCGAACTGGCGATGACCTTCCACGCCCGTACGGCCGACTTCCAGGACGTGGCGGTGCAGGCGACGGTCACCTACCGCGTCGGCGACCCGGCGGTGGCCGCCGCCCGCCTCGACTTCTCCCTCGACCCGGACACCGGCGTCTGGCGCGGCACACCGCTGGAGCAGCTCGGCACGCTGCTCACGGAGACGGCCCAGCAGCACGCGCTGGCCGTGCTGGCCCGCACCGCGCTGGCCGAGGCCCTGGTGGACGGGGTGGCGGCGGTACGGGAGCGGATCGCCGCCGGGCTGGCCGCGGAGCCCCGCCTCCCGGCGACCGGGATCGAGGTGGTGGCCGTCCGCGTGATGGCGCTGCGCCCCGAGCCGGAGGTGGAGCGGGCGCTGCGCACCCCGGCCCGTGAGCAGATCCAGCAGGAGGCGGACCGGGCCACCTACGAGCGGCGGGCGGTGGCCGTCGAACGGGAGCGGGCGATCGCCGAGAACGAGCTGGCCAGCCAGATCGAACTGGCCCGCCGCGAGGAGCAGTTGGTGGACCAGCGGGGCACCAACGCGCGGCGCGAGGCGGAGGAGCACGCGGCGGCCGACGCGGTCCGCGCGGAGGCGGAGGCAACCCGCACGGTGAAACTGGCGGAGGCGGAGGCGAAGCGGTCCGTGAAGCTGGCGGAGGCGGAGGCCGCGCGGTCCGTGAAGCTCGCGGAGGCCGAGGCGGCGCGGGCGGTGAAGCTGGGCGAGGCGGAGGCGGCGCGGGCGGTGACGCTGGCGCGGGCCGAGGCTGCGGCGGCACGGGAGGTCGGCGAGGCGCGGGCCGCGGCGCAGGCGGCCTGGCTGCGGGTGCACGGCGAGGTCGACGTGGCCACGCTGCACGCGCTCACGGGCAGCCGGCTCGCCGAGAACCTGCCGCGCATCGACAGCGTGACCGTCTCCCCGGACGTACTGACCGGCCTGCTGGCGAAGCTGGGATCGGCAGACCAGACATGAACACCCCCCGCCGTCCCCGCACCCCCCACCACACGCCACCACCACTTCCACCCCCCGACCACCGCCACAACCCC
>NZ_JAKQYH010000001.1:39236-39985 GCF_022343545.1 Streptomyces arenae | reverse complement strand
CGTGCAGGTCGGAACTTACCCGACAAGGAATTTCGCTACCTTAGGATGGTTACGGAACTTACCCGACAAGGAATTTCGCTACCTTAGGATGGTTATAGTTACCACCGCCGTTTACTGGCGCTTAAGTTCTCAGCTTCGCCCCACCGAAATGGAGCTAACCGGTCCCCTTAACGTTCCAGCACCGGGCAGGCGTCAGTCCGTATACATCGCCTTACGGCTTCGCACGGACCTGTGTTTTTAGTAAACAGTCGCTTCTCGCTGGTCTCTGCGGCCACCCCCAGCTCGAACAGCAAGTGTTCTCACCAGGTGTGGCCCCCCTTCTCCCGAAGTTACGGGGGCATTTTGCCGAGTTCCTTAACCATAGTTCACCCGAACGCCTCGGTATTCTCTACCTGACCACCTGAGTCGGTTTAGGGTACGGGCCGCCATGAAACTCGCTAGAGGCTTTTCTCGACAGCATAGGATCATCCACTTCACCACAATCGGCTCGGCATCAGGTCTCAGACTATGTGCTGTCCGGATTTGCCTAGACAGCGTCCTACACCCTTACCCCGGGACAACCACCGCCCGGGCTGGACTACCTTCCTGCGTCACCCCATCACTCACCTACTACCACCTTGGGTCAGCGGCTCCACCACTCCCCTTTGCCCGAAGGCTCCGGGGCGGCTTCACGGCCTTAGCATTAATGGGCTCGATGTTTGACGCTTCACAGCGGGTACCGGAATATCAACCGGTTATCCATCGACTAC
>NZ_JAKQYH010000001.1:38085-38936 GCF_022343545.1 Streptomyces arenae | reverse complement strand
TTCACCGCCGGAGCTTTCCACCCGCCGAGATGCCTCGGCAGGTCGTATCCGGTATTAGACCCCGTTTCCAGGGCTTGTCCCAGAGTGAAGGGCAGATTTCACCGCCGGAGCTTTCCACCCGCCGAGATGCCTCGGCAGGTCGTATCCGGTATTAGACCCCGTTTCCAGGGCTTGTCCCAGAGTGAAGGGCAGATTGCCCACGTGTTACTCACCCGTTCGCCACTAATCCACCCCGAAGGGCTTCATCGTTCGACTTGCATGTGTTAAGCACGCCGCCAGCGTTCGTCCTGAGCCAGGATCAAACTCTCCGTGAATGTTTGCCGGTAATCCGGCTAGACACTCGCGTTGAGCGGGACAGACAAGCCGGAATAMGGCCTGCTGTCCACAGCGTCCTCGCTGTGTGCCACCCCGGAGGGTGGACTTTTTCAAAGGAACCTCGACCATCCGAAGATGGACGGGGTATCAACTAATCTGGCGTTGATTTTTGGCACGCTGTTGAGTTCTCAAGGTGCGGACGCTTCCTTTGTACTTACCCTCTCGGGCTTTCCTCCGGGCGCTTCCTTCGTTCTTGCGTTTCCGACTCTATCAGATCTTTCCGATCCGATTTCCTCGGTGCTTTCCGGTCCCGAACTTGTTTCTCGGGGCCTTCCGGCGCTTCCGACTCTATCAGTTCCTTTCGGTCCTGATTCCCAGTCAGTGGGAGTTGCCTTCGCGGCTGTTGGGCCGTTCCGACGAGTGAGACTTTAGCGGATTCCCTGCCCCCGAAGCCAATCGAGCGACTCGCACTCGAATCCTTCGGACGCGGATTCCTCATTCCGCAAAAACGCACGAGAAGACCGAACGGTACGACA
>NZ_JAKQYH010000001.1:11731-37785 GCF_022343545.1 Streptomyces arenae | reverse complement strand
CCGCCCCGGGCCCCGCCGGCCCGGGCCCCGCCGCTCGCGCCCGCCCCGGGCACCGCCCGCCCACGGCGCGGGACGCCGCCTCGCCGCCGCCCCCGACCCCTGGAATCCGCGTTTACGCAGGTCAGCTGGATTGTCGGTGGTCGGGTGCAGGATGGACCCATGGCGAAATCCGCTCACCGAGCCCTCGACGGCTTCTCCCCCGCGACCCGCGGCTGGTTCACGGGGGCGTTCTCCGCGCCCACCGCGGCCCAGGCGGGCGCGTGGCAGGCCATCGGCGCGGGTTCGGACGTGCTGGTGGTCGCCCCGACCGGCTCCGGCAAGACGCTGGCCGCTTTCCTCGCGGCCCTGGACCAGCTGGCGTCCACCCCGCCGCCGGCCGACCCGAGGAAGCGCTGCCGGGTGCTGTACGTGTCGCCGCTCAAGGCTCTCGCCGTCGACGTCGAGCGGAACCTGCGCAGTCCGCTGACGGGCATCCGCCAGGAGTCCGTCCGCCTCGGCCGGCCCGAACCGGAGGTGCGGGTGGGCATCCGCTCCGGCGACACCCCCGCCGCCGAGCGCCGCGCCCTGTCCACCCGTCCGCCGGACATCCTGATCACCACCCCGGAGTCCCTGTTCCTGATGCTGACGTCGGCCACCCGCGACGCGCTGACGGGCATCGAGACGGTGATCCTGGACGAGGTGCACGCCGTCGCCGGCACCAAGCGCGGCGCGCATCTCGCGCTCTCCCTGGAGCGGCTGGACGAACTGCTGCCGAGGCCCGCCCGCCGTATCGGTCTGTCCGCGACGGTCCGCCCGGTGGACGAGGTGGCCCGCTATCTCTCGCCGCACCGCAAGGTGGAGATCGTCCAGCCCGAGTCCGGCAAGGAGTTCGACCTCTCCGTGGTCGTGCCGGTGGAGGACATGGGCGAGCTGGGCGGCTCCCCGGCCACCGACGGCGGCGAAGGAGCGGAGAAGCCGTCGATCTGGCCGCACGTGGAGGAGCGGATCGCCGACCTGGTGCAGTCCCACCGCTCCACGATCGTGTTCGCCAACTCCCGGCGGCTCGCGGAGCGCCTGTGCAACCGGCTCAACGAGATCGCCTACGAGCGGGCGACCGGCGAGCCCCTGGACGAACACCACTCCCCGGCGGAGCTGATGGGCGGCTCGGGCGCGGCCCAGGGCGCCCCGCCGGTCATCGCCCGCGCGCACCACGGCTCGGTCTCCAAGGAGCAGCGTGCGCTCGTGGAGGAGGACCTCAAGGCGGGCCGGCTGCCCGCGGTGGTGGCCACCTCCAGTCTCGAACTGGGCATCGACATGGGCGCGGTGGACCTGGTCGTCCAGGTCGAGTCCCCACCGTCGGTGGCCTCCGGACTGCAGCGCGTGGGCCGCGCGGGACACCAGGTCGGCGCGGTCTCCACCGGCGTGGTCTTCCCGAAGTACCGGGGCGACCTGGTGCAGGCGGCCGTGGTGACCGAGCGGATGCGCACCGGTTCCATCGAGTCCCTGCGGGTCCCGGCCAACCCGCTGGACGTGCTCGCCCAGCAGTTGGTCGCGATGACCGCGCTGGACACCTGGCAGGTGGACGACCTGCTGGCGATGGTCCGCCGCGCGGCCCCCTTCGCCTCCCTGCCGGAGTCGGCGTTCACGGCGGTCCTGGACATGCTCGCGGGCCGCTATCCGTCGGACGCCTTCGCGGAGCTGCGCCCGCGCGTGGTCTGGGACCGGGTCACGGGCTCGGTCACGGGCCGCCCGGGCGCCCAGCGGCTCGCCGTCACCTCCGGCGGCACCATCCCCGACCGCGGCCTCTTCGGCGTCTTCCTCGCGGGTGCTGACCCGAAGAAGGGCGGCGGCCGGGTCGGCGAGCTGGACGAGGAGATGGTCTACGAGTCCCGGGTGGGTGACGTCTTCACCCTGGGCACCAGTTCCTGGCGGATCGAGGACATCACGCGGGACCGGGTCCTGGTCTCGCCCGCGCCCGGTGTCCCCGGCCGGCTGCCGTTCTGGAAGGGCGACCAGCTGGGCCGCCCGCTCGAACTGGGCCGCGCGGTCGGCGCGTTCCTGCGTGAGGTGGGTTCACTCCCCAAGGACGACGCCCGGCTGCGTCTGCTGGCGGCCGGCCTCGACGCGTGGGCGGCGGACAACGTGCTGTTGTACCTGGACGAACAGCGCGAGGCCTGCGGCCATGTCCCCGACGACCGCACCATCGTCGTGGAGCGCTTCCGCGACGAACTGGGCGACTGGCGGGTGGTCGTCCACTCCCCCTTCGGTGCCCAGGTGCACGCCCCCTGGGCCCTGGCCCTCGGCGCCCGCCTGTCCGAGCGGTACGGCATGGACGCCCAGGTCATGCACGCCGACGACGGGATCGTGCTGCGGCTGCCCGACGCCGACGTGATGGGCCTGGAACTGCTGGACCAGGCACCCGTGCAGGCCGGCAGCGAGTACGACGCGGAGCAGGCCCCGGTCGGCGCGGCCGACGTCGCCTTCGACAAGGGCGAGGTCGACCAGATCGTCACCGACCAGGTCGGTGGCTCCGCCCTGTTCGCCTCCCGGTTCCGCGAGTGCGCCGCCCGCGCGTTGCTGCTGCCGCGCCGCAACCCCGGCAAACGCACGCCCCTGTGGCAGCAGCGCCAGCGTGCCGCCCAGCTCCTCCAGGTGGCCAGCGAGTTCGGCTCGTTCCCGATCGTCCTGGAGGCGGTCCGCGAGTGCCTCCAGGACGTCTTCGACGTACCCGGACTGGTCGAGCTGATGGGCGACCTGGAGTCCCGTAAGGTCCGCCTGGTCGAGGTCACCACCCCCGAGCCCTCCCCCTTCGCCCGTTCCCTGCTGTTCGGGTATGTCGCCCAGTTCCTGTACGAGGGTGACTCCCCGCTCGCCGAGCGCCGCGCGGCCGCGCTCTCCCTGGACTCCCGGCTGCTGGCCGAGCTGCTGGGCCAGGCGGAGCTGCGTGAACTGCTCGACGCGGACGTCCTCACGGAACTGGAGCGTGAACTCCAGTGGCTCGGCGAGGACCGCCGGATCAAGGACCTGGAAGGGGTCGCCGACGTGCTGCGGCTGCTGGGGCCGCTGACGGACGAGGAGTTGGCGGAGCGGGGCGCCGAGCCGCAGTGGGCGCGGGAGCTCGCCGGTGCCCGGCGGGCCATCAGGGTCCGTATCGGCGGCGCCGACCACTGGGCGGCGATCGAGGACGCGGGCCGGCTGCGCGACGCCCTCGGCACGGCCCTGCCGGTCGGCGTCCCCGAGGCGTTCACCGAGCCCGTGAAGGACCCGCTCGGCGACCTCCTCGCCCGGTACGCGCGCACCCACGGCCCGTTCACGTCGGCCACCGCGGCCGCCCGCTTCGGGCTCGGCGTGGCGGTCACCGAAGGCGCGTTGCAGCGGCTCACCGCGGGTGGCCGGGTGGTGCAGGGCGAGTTCCATCCGGCGGGCATCGGCCAGGAGTGGTGCGACGCGACCGTGCTGCGCAGGCTGCGCCGCCGTTCCCTGGCCGCGCTCCGCCACGAACTGGAGCCGGTGGCACCGGCCGCGCTGGCCCAGTTCCTGCCGCAGTGGCAGCACATCGGCCGGGGGCACGGGCTGCGCGGCCTCGACGGACTGGTGCGCGCGGTCGAGCAGTTGCAGGGCGCGTCCGTCCCGGCATCGGCCCTGGAGAAGCTGGTGCTGCCGTCCCGCGTGGCCAACTACACGCCGTCCATGCTGGACGAACTCACCGCCGCCGGAGAGATCGTGTGGGCGGGCGCGGGTGCCCTGCCCGGCAAGGACGGCTGGGTCTCCCTGTACCTGGCGGACGCGGCGCCCGTGCTCCTCCCGCCACCGCACCCCCTGGAACTGACGGCCCTGCACCAGTCCGTGCTGGACGCCCTCTCCGGCGGCTACGGCCTGTTCTTCCGTCAGATCGCCGACCAGGTCCGTGCCACCACCCATCCCGACGCCACCGATCCCCAACTGGCCGACTCGCTCTGGGACCTGGCCTGGTCAGGGCGGCTCACCAACGACACACTGGGCCCGATGCGCTCTCTGCTGGGCTCAGGCCGCACCGCGGGCGCCACGGCCCACCGCGCCAAGCGCACCGTCCCGCGCGGCCGTTACGGCTCCCTGACGGCCGCCGCCCGCACGGCTTCCCGGAGCGGCCCGCCGACTGTCGCCGGCCGATGGTCCCTGCTGCCCGAGCGCGAGCCGGACACCACCGTGCGCGCCCACGCTCTGGCCCGCGCCCTGCTGGACCGGCACGGGGTGGTGACCCGGGGCGCGGTCGCGGCGGAGGGTGTCGAAGGCGGTTTCTCGGCGGTGTACCGCGTCCTGTCGGCGTTCGAGGACAGCGGCCAGGCGCGCCGGGGTTACGTGGTCGAGGGCCTGGGCGCCGCCCAGTTCGCGATGGACGGCGCGGTCGACCGGCTGCGCGCGGTGTCCAACGCGCGTGAACGCGGCGAGAGTGCCCCGGGCACCGGCTTCCCGAACGGCGCCGGTTTCGGCGGCGGTACAGGAACCGCCTTCGGGAACGGCGGCCGTACCGCGGCGGCCGCCTTCGGCGCCGACGCGCCCGTCACGCCCCTGGGTCCCTTCAGCGAAGCCGGCCTCGACGGCGACTTCACGTGGCCGCCCGGTCCGCCCGCCGCCCCCGGTGACTACGTCTCCCCCAAGGATTTCGCCCCCGCCGACCCCTTCGCCTCCCCCGGCTACGGCGGCCCCCGGGGCGGCAGCCCCGCCACCCCCCACACCTACGGCAACCACCATGCCCGCGCCTCCGCCGGGCCCGACCCCAGAGCCGCCGTCCTCGCCGCGGCCGACCCCGCCAACGCATACGGCGCCGCCCTCCCCTGGCCCGAGCCGCCGACCGACGCCGGGCACAAGCCGGGCCGCAAGGCGGGCTCCCTGGTCGTCCTGGTCGACGGTGAGCTCACGCTGTACATGGAGCGCGGCGGCAAGACCCTGCTGGCCTGGCCCGCCGCCCCGGACACGGCCGTCACCGACGACGCGCGGCTGCGTACGGCGGCGGAGGCGCTGGCGGCGGCCGCCCGCGCGGGGAGCCTGGGCACCGTGACGGTGGAGCGGGTCAACGGCGCCGCGGCCCTGACCTCACCGCTGGGCACCGTCCTGGAAGCGGCGGGTTTCATCGCGACCCCGCGCGGCCTGCGGCTACGGGCGTGAAGCGGACGACCGCCGGGACGAGCCGCCGGGAGGAAGCCGCCGCGGACACCGTGCGCCCCATGCGCCCTCGCCGCCCCCGGCGGCCACCCCCGTGCCACCCTTTACGCATGCCCGAAGGTGACACGGTCTGGCAGGCCGCGCGGCGCCTGCACGACGCTCTCGCCGGCAAGGTGCTGGCCCGCAGCGACTTCCGGGTGCCCAAGTACGCGACGGTCGACCTCGCCGGCCGGACCGTGCTCGGCACCGTGCCGCGCGGCAAGCACCTGCTGACCCGTTTCGAGGGTGACCTGACCCTGCACACACATCTGCGGATGGAGGGCGCCTGGAAGGTCTTCCGCACCGGCGAGCCCTGGAAGGGCGGCCCCGCGTTCCAGATCCGGGTGGTCCTCCGCACCGCCGACCGCACGGCCGTCGGATACCGGCTCCAGGTGCTGGAGCTGCTGCGCACCGGCGAGGAGGACCGCGCGGTGGGCCACCTCGGTCCCGACCTGCTGGGTCCCGACTGGAACCCGGACCGCGCCCTCGCCAACCTGCTCGCCGACCCCGCCCGCCCGCTCGGCGAGGCCCTGCTCGACCAGCGCAACCTCGCCGGCATCGGCAATGTCTACAAGAGCGAGCTCTGCTTCCTGATCGGCGCCACCCCCTGGCTCCCGGTCGGCGCGCTTCCCGCCGACCGCGCCGCGCACCTCCCCGGTCTCGCCCAGCGGCTCCTGGAGGCCAACCGCGACCGCCCGATCCGCCGGACCACGGGCCTGCGCAACCAGGACCTGTTCGTCTACGGCCGGGCCTCCCGCCCCTGCCTGCGCTGCGGCACCCCGGTCCGCCTGGCCGACCAGGGCGACGGCTCCCGCGAGCGTCCCACCTACTGGTGCCCGGCCTGCCAGACCGGCCCGGCCCCTGGCTCGCCTCCGGTCCGCAGACCACGCCCGACCAATTGACGGACCGTCAGAAACGCTCGTACGGTCCCTTCATGCCAGTCGCCGCGTATGACCTCACCGGACGCACCGCGTTCGTCACCGGCGCCGCCAGCGGCATCGGCCGGGCTTCGGCCGTCCTGCTCGCCGAGGCGGGGGCGACCGTGCACTGTGCCGACCGGGATTCGGACGGCCTGCACGGAACCGCCACGCTCATCAAGGAGGCCGGCGGGACCGCCCGCACCCACACCCTCGACGTGACCGACCGGGCCCGGCTGGCGCAGGCCGTGCGGTCCTGCGGGCGACTGGACGTGATGGCAGCGGTCGCCGGGATCATGCACCGCAGTCCGGTCCTGGAGACCAGCGACGAGGACCTCGACCGGGTGCTGGACGTGAACTTCAAGGGCGTCCTGCACAGCTGCCAGGAGGCGGCCCGGCTGATGCTGGAGCGGCGGACCGGGGGCAGCATCGTCACCATGGCGTCCGGCGCGATCGACACCGGGGGTCCCGGTCTGCTCTGCTACAGCGCCGCGAAGGCGGCCGTGGTCCAGCTGACCAGGACGCTCGCCAACGAGGTCGGCGGGCAGGGCATCCGCGTCAACGCCGTCGCGCCGGGCTGGGTCCGCACACCCATGACCGACCGCGACGACAGTGCCGAGCAGCGGCGGACGGAGGCGTGGATGGCCCGGCTGTCACCGCTGGGCCGGGTCGGTGAGGCGGCGGACATCGCGCACGCCGTGCTGTATCTGGCCTGTGACGCCTCGTCGTTCATGACAGGCCAGATCCTGCGTCCGAACGGAGGGGTGGCGATGCCCTGGTAGGGCGCTGCCCCTGCCAGGCGGCCCGCCACCGGCCAGGACCGAGGGCTCCCGCCGCCCGGGACCTCGGCACACAGTTCACCGGCAGCAGGCTCAGCCCCCATCCCCCGGCGGCAACGGCCCCCTCGATCGCCCCGGCGCCGTCCACGAGGACGATCCGCAGCACCGCCCACCACCACACCGCCGTGAACCCCAGGGCAACCCCCCAGCGCACTATCCGCCCCACCATGGCCGCCACCTCCAGCCGGACGCTAGAACGCCGCCCTGGCCGCCGGGGAGGCGCACCGAGGGCTCACCGATGCAACGGCAGTCGGCCGGCGTCTGCCTCTGCTACGCGTTCTCCGCCTGGAACATCCAGTGGTGCTTCTCCAGATCCGCCGTGACGGCGATGAAGATGTCCTGGGACACCGGATCGGGCTCCGCGGTCGACGCGATCCGCTGCCGCATCCTGGTGATCACCGCGCCCAGCGCGTCCGCCAGGGCCCCGACCGCGTCCGAGTCCTTGACCCAGCCCGCCGGCACCGAGGAGATTCCGCTGCCCGCGGCCACCGTGGCCGCGCGTCCGTCCGGTGAGACGCCCAGCGCCGACGCCCGCTCCGCGACGGTGTCGGAGTGCGTGCGGGCCGAGTCGACCACCTCGTCGAGCTGGAGGTGGACGGACCGGAAGCGGGGGCCGACCACGTTCCAGTGGACCTGCTTGGCGACCAGAGCCAGGTCCACCAGGTCGACGAGGGCGCCCTGCAACGCGTCGGCCACGGTCTTCAGGTCCGCGTCGGGCAGTGGGCTCTTCACGACGTACATGCGTTCTCTCCGGTGGTCGGCCCCCTGTCACGTCACTCCACCATGACCGCACCACCGGGTACCGGCAAACGGACGCACCCCGGCCCCGGACGCGCGAAAGCCCCGGACCACGCCCTTCCAGGAGCTGCCTGGTCAGGCTCGGCCGGGGCCTCGCGCACTTCTTCGGCACCGGGTCGGCGCCACGCCTGTGTACGCCCGCACGGGCGTTACGCCGCGACCACGTCCACCGCTTCGGCGGGTGCCTTGATGGTCACCCGTTCCGGTGGCACACCGGTCACCGAGACGGTACCCAGCATCGGGCGAACCGACGTCGGCACGGACTCGGTGGCCTGGGCGGACTGGGCCAGCTCGGCGAGGGCGAGCTCGTCGCTCACTTCCCGCATGAGCTCGGACATCCGTACGTCCAGCGCGTCGCAGATGGCGGAGAGCAGCTCGGAGGATGCCTCCTTCTGCCCCCGCTCCACCTCGGAGAGATAGCCGAGCGAGACTCGGGCGGACGAGGAGACTTCGCGCAGAGTACGGCCCTGGCGCTGGCGCTGCCGACGCAGCACGTCACCCAGCAGGCGACGGAGCAGAATCATCGGTGGCTCCCTCCTCGGACCGCGTAGCCGCATCCTTCACGCCCCACCGTACCGCCTTGCGCCGCGGCCGTGCGGGGAGCGATGTCGTGTTCACTCAGGGCTGCAAACATCAAAACCCCCCGTTCTGTTCCGTATCCTGTGTCCGCTCATTCCCGGTCTGTTCGCTCGCAAGCTCCTTCAGGAGCAGCGCGAGTACGCTCCGTACACTCTCTCTACGAATTTCCGCACGGTCGCCGTTCAACCGCAGGGCTGCCACTTTTCCGCCAGCGGCAGAACCGGAATCTGCCCCGAAGGGGCCGTCGACAGCCACGAACACCGTGCCCACCGGGCGGCCGTCCTGGGGTTCGGGCCCGGCGACGCCGGTGGTCGCGAGGCCCCAGTCGGCGCCCAGCGCCTTCCGTACCCCGGCGGCCATCTGGGCCGCGACCTGCGGATCCACCGCGCCGCGCTGGGCCAGCAGGGTGGCGTCGACCCCGAGCAGCCGGTGCTTCAGCTCGGTGGCGTAGGCGGTGACGGATCCGCGGAACGTCTTGGAGGCCCCAGGGACACCGGTGATCTCGGCCGCGACCAGGCCGCCGGTCAGCGACTCGGCGACAGCGAGGGTCTGCCCCCTCACCGTCAGTAGTCGCACCAGTTCGGCGGCCGTGGAACTCACGCTTCCGTCTCCTCCGAAACCGCTGCCCGCTCGGCGAGTCCGCGCCGGCGCAGCACAATGGCTTGTCTCACATAGTCGAGGCCGGTGACGACCGTCAGCACGACGGCCGCCGCCATCACCCAGAACCTCAGGGTCGCCAGCCACCCCGTCAGCGCCAGCACGTACATCCCCACGGCAACGCCCTGGGTGAGGGTCTTGAGCTTGCCGCCGCGGCTGGCCGGGATCACGCCGTAGCGGATGACCACGAAACGCATGAGGGTGATGCCGAGTTCCCGGGCGAGGATGACGATCGTCACCCACCAGGGCAGATCACCCAGCCCGGACAGGCAGATCAGCGCCGCTCCCATGATCGCCTTGTCGGCGATCGGGTCGGCGATCTTCCCGAAGTCGGTGACGAGGTCGTAGGTACGGGCCAGGTGTCCGTCGAACAGGTCGGTGATCATGGCGATGGCGAAGGCCGCCCAGGCGAGCGAGCGCCATGCCGGGTCGTAGCCGCCGTCGGCCAGCATCAGGGCGACGAAGCCGGGCACCAGGACCAGCCGGAGCATGGTCAGCAGATTGGCGACGTTCCACAGGCTCGCCTGGTTGACGGCGGCGGCCGCGATCTTCCCGCCGCGCGGCGGTTTCTCCTCGCCCTGCGAGCCGTCCTGCGGACCGTTGTGGGAATCACGCTGTGGACCGGAGGTGGCGGCGGAGCCCGGGGCGCCGTGCGCGCCGGGGGAGCCGCCCGCGGCGGACGCCGGGACTCCGGTCATCTGCCGGCCTCCTCACTCCACACGGGCGAGCCCAGCAACGGCTCGGCCACCAGGTCGACACCTTCCGTACCGACCACCTTGGCCTCGACCATACGACCGGGGCGCAGCCCTTCGCCGCTCGTGAGCAGGACCTGCCCGTCCGTCTCGGGCGCCTGGTGGGCCGCGCGGCCGTGGACACCGTCCTCGTCGTCCACGGACTCCACGAGGACGTGCACGGTCTCGCCGACGCGTTCCTCGGACCGCTGCGAGACCAGTTCCTCGGCGAGCTGGGAGATGTGCGCGAGTCGCTCGGCGACGACGTCCTCGTCGAGCTTGTTCTCGTACGTCGCCGCCTCGGTGCCCTCCTCGTCGGAGTAGCCGAAGACACCGATGGCGTCCAGCCGGGCGCCGTTCAGGAAGCGCTCCAGCTCGGCCAGGTCGGACTCGGACTCGCCGGGGAAGCCGACGATGAAGTTGGAGCGGACACCGGCCTGCGGGGCCTTGCCGCGGATGGTGTCGAGCAGTTCCAGGAAGCGGTCGGTGTCACCGAAGCGGCGCATGGCCCGCAGCACGCCCGGGGCGGAGTGCTGGAAGGACAGGTCGAAGTACGGGACGACCTTCGGGGTGGAGGTCAGTACGTCGATCAGGCCGGGGCGCATCTCGGCGGGCTGGAGGTAGCTGACGCGCACCCGCTCGATGCCGTCGACCTCGGCCAGCTCGGGCAGCAGGGACTCCAGGAGGCGGATGTCACCGAGGTCCTTGCCGTAGGACGTGTTGTTCTCGGAGACCAGCATGACCTCCTTGACGCCCTGCTCGGCCAGCCAGCGGGTCTCGTTCAGCACGTCGCTGGGGCGGCGCGAGATGAAGGAGCCACGGAAGGACGGGATGGCGCAGAAGGAGCAGCGCCGGTCGCAGCCGGAGGCGAGCTTCACCGAGGCGACCGGGGAGCCGTCCAGGCGGCGGCGCAGGGGCGCACGGGGGCCGGAGGCGGGCGCGAGGCCTTCGGGGAGGTCGGCCGGCGCGTGGCCCGGCAGCGCCACCGAGGCGGCCGAGTCCTGTCGCTCCGCGGGGCTGATGGGCAGCAGCTTGCGCCGGTCGCGCGGGGTGTGGGCGGCGTGGCTGCCGCCGCTGAGGATGGTCTGGAGCCGGTCGGAGATGTCGGCGTAGTCGTCGAAGCCGAGCACGCCGTCCGCCTCGGGCAGCGCCTCGGCGAGTTCCTTGCCGTACCGCTCGGCCATGCAGCCCACCGCCACGACGGCCTGGGTTCTGCCGTGGCCCTTGAGGTCGTTGGCCTCCAGGAGGGCGTCGACGGAGTCCTTCTTCGCGGCCTCGACGAAACCACAGGTGTTGACGACGGCGACGTCGGCGTCCGAAGCGTCCTCGACGAGGTGCCAGCCGTCCGCCTCCAAACGGCCTGCGAGCTCCTCCGAGTCCACCTCGTTACGGGCGCAGCCGAGAGTGACAAGTGCGACGGTACGGCGTTCAGGCATGGGCTCAAGACTACTTTGTCTCACCGACACCCCACGTCGAAGGGGCTGGCCGATCATGGCCAACCCCTTGTGTACGTGCTCGATCCGAACGGTTATCCGACTTCCGGGTCGCCCTTGGTGTACGTGAGACGCTCCACGGCGCCGGGCTGGAACTGGTCCTCGATCTTCTTGCCGTTGACGTAGAGCTGGATGGCACCGGCGTCACCGAGGATCAGGTTGATCTTGGAGCTGTCCTGGAAGGTCTTGGAGTCGCCCTTCTTCAGGAGCCCGTCGAAGAGCATCCGGCCGTTGTGGTCCTTGGCCGAGATCCAGCTGCGTCCGTTGGCCGCGCTGACCTGGACGGTGACCTTGTCCTGGGGCGCGGCGGCGATCGCGCTGTCCGAGGGCTCGGGGGCCTTGCCGGGCTTGCTCTCCTTCGGGGTCGGCGAGACCGGCTTGCTGGTCGACGGGGTGGCTCCCTCGGCGACCGACTGCTTGGCGTCGTCGCCGTCGCCGCCCTTGAAGGCGGTGAAGCCGACGAAACCGATCACGACGACGATCGCGGCGACCATGGCCGCCGTCCAGTTGGGTCCGCGTCGCTCGGGCCGGATGCGTTCGGCCTCGAACAGGGGTGCGGCGGGCGTCGGCGCGGGCCGCCCACCGCCGTGGTCGGCCGAGAACTGCGCGAGCAGCGGCTCGGGGTCGAGGCCGACGGCCTTGGCCAGGGTCCGGATGTGCCCGCGCGCGTAGACGTCGCCGCCACAGGGGGCGAAGTCGTCGGCCTCGATGGCGTGCACGATGCCGATACGGACCCGGGTGCTCCCGCTGATGTCGTCGACGGTCAGCCCGGCGGCGATACGGGCCTGCTTGAGGGCTCGGCCTACGGAGGGGCGGTTTTCCTCGGACACGTCTGGGAACGGACGCTCGTCTTCAGGGGAGTTACTGCCGATGGACACGGGGGCGCCTTTCGAGCGTTTAGCCACCTGTGCTGGAGGTTCAGTCTAGGGGGGGGGTACGAAAGGGTGAGGCAACCGGACGATACGACTTTGTACGCCATCGGTATGGCCGGACACCCCGATGACAGGTCAGGTGTGCACCCCAGGATGGAGTACACACCTTTCCTCTCGCTCAACTTGACGTTTGTCAAAGGGAAACGGTTGCCCGGCGATCTCTAACGGGTGGATCACGACATGCCTCCACCCGGCCTACAGGCGCCCGTGCCCCTGAGACAGACCTACCCTTCAGACTCCCCACGGATCACGGCGAGCACTCCGTCCAGCTCATCGGGTTTCACAAGAACATCACGTGCCTTGGACCCCTCGCTCGGCCCGACCACCCCGCGCGACTCCATGAGGTCCATCAGCCGGCCCGCCTTGGCGAAGCCGACACGCAGCTTGCGCTGGAGCATGGACGTCGAGCCGAACTGCGTGGAGACGACCAGCTCGGCCGCCTGGCAGAGCAGGTCGAGGTCGTCGCCGATGTCCTCGTCGATCTCCTTCTTCTGCTTGGTGCCCACGGTGACGTCGTCCCGGAAGACGGGCGCCATCTGGTCCTTGCAGTGCTGGACGACGGCGGCGACCTCCTCCTCGGTGACGAACGCGCCCTGCATACGGGTCGGCTTGTTCGCCCCCATCGGCAGGAAGAGACCGTCACCCTTGCCGATCAGTTTCTCGGCGCCGGGCTGGTCGAGGATGACCCGGCTGTCGGCGAGCGAGGAGGTGGCGAAGGCCAGCCGGGAGGGCACGTTCGCCTTGATGAGACCGGTGACCACGTCGACCGAGGGCCGCTGGGTGGCGAGCACCAGATGGATGCCTGCCGCGCGCGCGAGCTGCGTGATGCGCACGATGGCGTCCTCGACGTCACGCGGGGCGACCATCATCAGGTCGGCCAGCTCGTCGACGATCACCAGCAGGTACGGGTACGGCTGGAGCTCCCGCTCGCTGCCCTCGGGCAGCTTGACCTTGCCCTCGCGGATCGCCTTGTTGAAGTCGTCGATGTGCCGGAACCCGAACGCGGCCAGGTCGTCGTAGCGCAGGTCCATCTCGCGCACGACCCACTGGAGCGCCTCGGCGGCCCGCTTGGGGTTGGTGATGATCGGTGTGATCAGGTGCGGGATGCCCTCGTAGGCGGTGAGTTCGACGCGCTTGGGGTCGACGAGGACCATCCGCACGTCCTCCGGGGTCGCCCGCATCATCACCGAGGTGATCAGGCAGTTGATGCAGGACGACTTGCCGGAGCCGGTGGCGCCCGCGACGAGCATGTGCGGCATCTTCGCCAGTGAGTGCATGACGTAGCCGCCCTCGACGTCCTTGCCGAAGGCGACCAGCATCGGGTCGTCGTCCTCGGCGGACTCGGCCAGCCGCAGCACGTCACCGAGGTTGACCATCTCCCGGTCCGTGTTGGGGATCTCGATGCCCACCGCGGACTTGCCGGGGATCGGGCTGATGATCCGCACGTCCGGACTGGCGACGGCGTACGCGATGTTCTTGGTGAGCGCGGTGATCCGCTCGACCTTCACGGCGGGGCCGAGCTCGACCTCGTAGCGGGTGACCGTAGGTCCCCGGGTGAAGCCGGTGACGGCCGCGTCGACCTTGAACTCGGAGAAGACGTTGGTGAGCGAGGCGACGACCCGGTCGTTGGCCTCGCTGCGCGCCTTGCCGGGGCCGCCGCGGGTGAGGAGGTCCAGCGAGGGCAGCGAGTAGGTGATGTCGCCGGAGAGCTGGAGCTGCTCGGCGCGCGGGGGCAGGTCACGGGGCTCTGTGGGCGCCGGTTTGGTGAGGTCCGCGACGACCGGCTCGCCCTTGAGCCTCTCCTGCTTGGGCCGCGCGGCCGGTACCGGGCTCGGGCTCGGGGCCGGTACCGGCACGGGGGCGGGTGTGGTCTCCTCGCGGTCACCGACGCTGACGCCCTGGGTGAGGTCGGCGACGAGCGGAGAGGGCGGCATGCCGTGCAGGACCGCGCCGTCGAGCGCGGCGGCGGCCGCGGCCGCGACGTCCACGGCGTCCGGCTGACGGCCCATGTCGGGCTGCGGCACCGCGGAGCGCCTCGGACGGCCCCGGCGCTTGGTGAGCGCCTCCTGCTCGGCGCTGTCGGGGTCGTAGTCGCCGGGGGCGCTCGTGCGCTTACGGGGGCGCGCGGGCAGCGCTTCGCGCCACTGCTCGTCGTAGCGCTCGTCGTCGTCGGTGTACTCGCCGTACTCGCCGTACTCGTCCGGCTCGGGGTCGCGCAGCAGCCCGAGGCTCACGCCCAGCGCGCGCAGCCGCTGCGGGATGGCGTTCACCGGTGTCGCGGTGACCACCAGCAGCCCGAAGACCGTGAGCAGCACCAGCAGGGGTACGGCGAGGACCTCGGTCATGGTGTACGTCAGCGGGGTGGCCGCCGCCCAGCCGATGAGGCCGCCGGCATCCCTTATGCCCTGCATGCCGTTGCTGCGGGCGGGCGAGCCGCAGGCGATGTGGACCTGGCCGAGCACGCCGATGACGAGCGCGGACAGACCGATCACGATCCGGCCGTTGGCGTCCTGCTGCTCGGGGTGGCGCATGAACCGCACGGCGATGGCCGCGAGCAGTATCGGCACCAGCAGGTCGAGCCGCCCGAAGGCCCCGGTGACGAGGATCTCGACCAGGTCACCGACCGGGCCGCGCAGGTCGGCCCAGGTGCCGGCGGCGACGATCAGGGCGATGCCGAGCAGGAGCAGGGCGATGCCGTCCTTGCGGTGGGCCGGGTCCAGGTTCCTGGCTCCCTGTCCTATGCCGCGGAAGACCGCGCCGACGGCATGGGCGAGGCCCAGCCAGAGGGCGCGCACCAGGCGGACCACGCCCCCGGTGGGGCTGGGCGCCGGCCTGGGTGCCGGCGCGGACTTCTTCGCCGCGCTCCTCTTGGCCGGCGCCTTCTTGGCCGGGGCCTTCTTCGCGGCGGCCCTCTTCGCCGGAGCCTTCGAGGGAGCGGCCTTCTTCGCGGGCTGCTTCTTGGCTGCCGAGGGACGTGAGGCCATGGGTGTGAGGTTACCGGGGGATGCGACGGGGGACACGTGTGCCCACTGCTTCACCCGTTCGTGTCGCCCCTGCCGGGGCGCGGAACTGACGCACGCTCATGGGCAACTGTGTCCGCCGCGGCGGTCAGTTCTGCGACGGAAGCGGCGGAGTGGCGCCGCCCGTGCCCGGCTCCAGGGCGTCGAGCGCCCGGCGCAGGCCGGTGAGTTTGCGCTCCAGATGAGCCGCCGTGGCCACCGCGGCCGCGTCCGCGGACTCGTCGTCCAGCTGCTTGGACAGGGCCTCGGCCTGCTCCTCGACGGCCGCGAGCCGCGCCGACAGCTCCGCGAGCAGCCCCGCGGACTCCTTGCCGGCCACCGCGCCGCCCTTGGCGCCGCCCTCCAACTGGAGCCGCAGCAGCGCCGCCTGCTCCCGGAGCTGGCAGTTCTTCATGTACAGCTCGACGAAGACCGAGACCTTGGCGCGCAGCACCCACGGGTCGAAGGGCTTGGAGATGTAGTCCACCGCGCCGGCCGCGTAACCCCGGAAGGTGTGGTGCGGGCCGTGGTTGATGGCGGTGAGGAAGATGATCGGGATGTCCCGGGTCCGCTCCCGGCGCTTGATGTGCGCCGCGGTTTCGAAACCGTCCATGCCCGGCATCTGGACGTCCAGCAGAATGACCGCGAAGTCGTCCGTGAGCAGTGCCTTGAGTGCTTCCTCCCCGGACGATGCCCGCACCAGTGTCTGATCGAGCGCAGAGAGGATGGCCTCCAGCGCCAGCAGATTCTCCGGCCGGTCATCGACCAGGAGGATCTTGGCCTTCTGCACCATGGCCCGCCCTCCTCGCCCCGGATGTGCACCGGGCGCCGCCCCAGGGGACGACTCCGTTTCGCCGCCCGTCCTTGTGCCGGTCATGGTAGCCGCACCCCGCCTGTCGCCACACCCTGTCACCGCGATGTCACTGTGCACGTAGCAGAAACGCAGCCGGAGACCAGAAGGTTCCCCCGATCCCGCACTTCTACACGGGTTCCGCAACCGTGAGTCAGCAACTCCCCGTGCTCACAGAAGGTTCCCGTAACGTTCACATCCCACCTGATCGATTCGGTCACCCCTCGCGCATCCACTGCTCCATCACTGCCAGAAGATGATCGGGGTCGACCGGCTTGGTGACGTAGTCGGAGGCGCCCGACTCGATGGCCTTCTCCCGGTCGCCCTTCATCGCCTTCGCCGTGAGCGCGATGATCGGAAGGCCGGCGAACTGCGGCATGCGACGAATCGCCGTCGTCGTCGCATAACCGTCCATCTCCGGCATCATGATGTCCATCAGGACGACCGCCACATCGTCGTGCTGCTCCAGCACCTCGATGCCCTCCCGGCCGTTCTCGGCGTACAGCACCGACAGACCGTGCTGCTCCAGGACGCTGGTGAGCGCGAAGACGTTGCGGATGTCGTCGTCGACGATCAGCACCTTCTCCCCGCCGAACCGCACCCCCCGGCGCGGCTGCGGGTTCGTCACCTCCTGCTCGGCCAGCACCGGCCAGGTCTCGGGCACCTGCGGGGCACCCCGGCGCCGCCGCCGGAAGAGCGCGGCGGCACCGTTCTGGGTCTCCTGGTACGACTTCACCTCGGCCGGCGTCTCGATCTCCACGCCGGAGAGCTCCGAGTTGTGGTTCTGCGAGGCGACCAGGTCCCCCGCCTCCAGCGCGGGCACGGACTGCTGATAGCCCTGCGGCGGCAGCTCGCTCGGGTGCAGCGGCAGGTACAGCGTGAACGTCGAACCGCGGCCCGGCTCGCTCTGGGCGTAGATCTCACCGCCCAGCAGCTGCGCGATCTCCCGCGAGATGGAGAGCCCGAGGCCCGTACCGCCGTACTTGCGACTGGTCGTCCCGTCGGCCTGCTTGAACGCCTCGAAGATCACCCGCATCTTGCTGGCCGCGATACCGATGCCCGTGTCGGTCACCGAGAACGCGATCAGCGGCGCGTCCGGATCACTGAGCGACCCCGCCTCCAGCAGCTGCTCCCGGATCCCCGCCGGCACGTCACCGCTCGCCGGCCGGATCACCAGCTCCACCGACCCCGAGTCGGTGAACTTCACCGCGTTGGACAGCAGGTTGCGCAGCACCTGGAGGAGCCGCTGCTCGTCGGTGTGCAGGGTGGCCGGCAGCTCCGGGGAGACCCGTACGGACAGGTCCAGGCCCTTCTCCGCGGTCAGCGGCCGGAAGGTCGCCTCCACGTAGTCCACGAGCTGCACGAGCGCGATACGCGTCGGGGAGACGTCCATCTTGCCCGCCTCGACCTTCGACAGGTCGAGGATGTCGTTGATCAGCTGCAACAGGTCGGACCCCGCGCCGTGGATCGTCTCGGCGAACTCCACCTGCTTCGGCGACAGGTTGCCCTCCGCGTTGTCCGCGAGCAGCTTGGCCAGGATCAGCAGCGAGTTGAGCGGAGTGCGCAGCTCGTGCGACATGTTGGCGAGGAACTCGCTCTTGTACCGCATGGAGACCGCGAGTTGCTCGGCGCGCTCCTCCAGGACCTGCCGGGCCTCCTCGATCTCGGTGTTCTTCACCTCGATGTCGCGGTTCTGCTGGGCCAGCAGCTCGGCCTTCTCCTCCAGTTCGGCGTTGGACGCCTGGAGGGCCTTCTGCCGGTTCTCCAACTCGGCCGACCGCTCCTGCAGTTGCTCGGTCAGCTCCTGCGACTGCTTCAGCAGCACCTCGGTCTTGGTGTTCACGGAGATGGTGTTGACGCTGGTCGCGATCATCTCGGCGATCTGGTTCAGGAAGTCCTTCTGGATCTGCGTGAACGGCGTGAAGGAGGCCAGCTCGATGACACCGAGCACATTGCCCTCGAACAGCACCGGAAGCACGATCACCTGCGCAGGCGGGGCCTCGCCCAGCCCCGAGGAGATCTTCAGGTAACCGGTCGGCGCCTTCTCCACCAGGATCGTGCGCTTCTCGTGGGCGGCCGTGCCGATCAGCGCCTCACCGGGCCGGAACGACGTCGGCATGGAGCCCATCGAGTAGCCGTACGAACCCAGCATCCGCAGCTCGTACGCCTCCTCGCTCTCCGCGCTCAGGTCCTTCCCGTCGACCAGTGGCATCGCCAGGAAGAACGCGCCGTGCTGCGCGGAGACCACCGGCGTCAGCTCGCTCATGATGAGCGCCGCCACGTCCGCGAGGTCCCGGCGGCCCTGCATCAGCGCGGAGATCCGGGCGAGGTTGCCCTTGAGCCAGTCCTGCTCCTCGTTGGCGATCGTGGTGTCCCGCAGGTTCGCGATCATCTTGTTGATGTAGTCCTGCAGTTGCAGGATCTCGCCCGAGGCGTCCACGTCGATCTTCAGGTTCAGGTCACCGCGGGTCACCGCGGTGGCCACCCGCATGATGGCCCGCACCTGCCGGGTCAGGTTCCCTGCCATCTCGTTCACCGACTCGGTCAGGTCGCGCCAGGTGCCGTCCACGTCCCGCACCCGCGCCTGACCGCCCAGCTCCCCCTCGGTGCCCACCTCACGGGCCACCCGGGTGACCTCCTCGGCGAAGCTGGACAGCTGGTCCACCATCGTGTTGATCGTCGTCTTGAGCTCGAGGATCTCACCGCGCGCGTCAATGTCGATCTTCTTGGTCAGGTCGCCCTTCGCGATGGCCGTCGTCACCATCGCGATGTTGCGGACCTGGCCGGTCAGGTTGGACGCCATCTGGTTCACCGACTCGGTGAGGTCCTTCCACGTACCCGCCACACCCGGCACGTGCGCCTGGCCGCCCAGGATCCCGTCCGTGCCCACCTCACGGGCCACCTTGGTGACCTGGTCGGCGAACGAACTCAGCGTCTTCACCATCTGGTTGATGGTGTCGGCGAGCTGCGCCACCTCACCGCTCGCCTCGATCGTCACCTGCCGCGTCAGGTCACCGTTGGCGACCGCCGCCGACACCTGGGAGATGTTCCGCACCTGCATGGTCAGGTTGTTGGCCATCAGGTTCACGTTGTTGCTGAGGTCCTTCCAGATGCCCGTGACACCCGGAACACGCGCCTGACCGCCCAGGATGCCCTCGGTGCCCACCTCACGGGCCACCCGGGTCACCTGCTCGGCGAAGCTGGACAGCTGGTCGACCATCGTGTTGACCGTCGTGACGAGCTCCAGGATCTCGCCCTTGGCGTCAACGGTGATCTTCTTCGACAGGTCGCCCTTCGCGACGGCCGTGGTGACCTCGGCGATGTTGCGCACCTGGATGGTCAGGTTGTTCGCCATGAAGTTCACGGACTGGGTGAGGTCCTTCCAGGTACCGGCCACCCCCTGCACCTCGGCCTGGCCGCCCAGGATGCCCTCCGTGCCCACCTCGCGCGCGACCCGCGTGACCTCCTGGGCGAACGAAGACAGCTGGTCCACCATCGTGTTCAGGGTGTTCTTCAGCTCCTGGATCTCACCGCGCGCGTCCACGGTGATCTTCTGGGAGAGGTCACCCCGGGCCACCGCGGTCGCCACCTGCGCGATGTTGCGGACCTGCGCCGTCAGGTTGCCGGCCATGCCGTTCACGGAATCCGTCAGATCCCGCCACACCCCGGCCACACCCGGCACCTGCGCCTGACCGCCCAGCCGGCCCTCCGTGCCCACCTCACGGGCCACCTTGGTGACCTGGTCGGCGAAGGCCGACAGCTGATCCACCATCGTGTTGATCGTGTTCTTCAGCTCGAGGATCTCACCGCGCGCGTCGACGTCGATCTTCTGCGACAGGTCACCCCGCGCCACCGCCGTCGTCACCTGGGCGATGTTGCGCACCTGCGAGGTCAGGTTCCCGGCCATCGAGTTGACGGAGTCGGTGAGCTCCTTCCACGTGCCGGAGACGCCGTCCACCCGCGCCTGACCGCCCAGGCGGCCCTCGGTCCCCACGTCCCGCGCCATCCGCGTCACCTGGTCGGCGAAGCTCGACAGCTGGTCCACCATCGTGTTGACGGTGTTCTTCAGCTGGAGCATCTCGCCGGAGACGTCCACGGTGACCTTCTGCGACAGGTCGCCGTTGGCCACCGCCGTCGTCACCTGGGCGATGTTGCGCACCTGACCGGTGAGGTTGCGGAACGCCGTGTTGACGGAGTCCGTCAGGTCCTTCCAGGTACCGGCCGCGCCCGGCACCTGCGCCTGGCCGCCCAGCTCACCCTCGACACCGACCTCCCGCGCCACCCGGGTCACCTCGGCACCGAACGACGACAGCTGGTCCACCATGCCGTTGACGGTGTTCTTCAGCTCCAGCATCTCGCCGGCCACGTCCACCGTGACCGTCTGCGACAGGTCGCCGTTGGCCACCGCCGTCGTCACCGCGGCGATGTCACGCACCTGGGTGGTCAGATTCCGGAACACCGTGTTGACGGAGTCCGTCAGGTCCTTCCACGTACCCGCCGCGCCCGGCACGTTCGCCTGCCCGCCGAGCCGCCCCTCGCCGCCGACCTCGTTGGCCACCCGCGTGACCTCGTCCGCGAAGATCCGCAGCGTCTCCGTCATCTGGTTGATCGTCTCGGCGAGCTGGGCCACCTCACCGCGCGCGGGGACGGTCACCTTGCGTGACAGGTCACCATTGGCGACCGCGGTGGTCACCTCCGAGATCCCGCGCACCTGGGCCGTGAGGTTCCCGGCCATCGTGTTGACGGAGTCCGTGAGCTCCTTCCACGTACCCGCGACACCCGGTACGTGCGCCTGACCACCCAGGATGCCGTCCGTACCCACCTCACGGGCGACCCGGGTCACCTCGGAGGAGAACGCCGACAGCTGGTCCACCATCGTGTTGACGGTTTCCTTCAGCTCCAGCATCTCGCCGGCGACCTGCACGGTGACCTTCCGCGACAGGTCACCCTTCGCGACCGCGGTCGTCACCAGCGCGATGTCCCGCACCTGCGCCGTCAACCGGTACGCCATCGTGTTCACCGAGTCCGTCAGGTCCCGCCAGGAACCCGACATGCCGCGCACGCGCGCCTGGCCGCCCAGCTTGCCCTCGGTGCCGACCTCACTGGCCACCCGCGTGACCTCGTCGGTGAACGTCGACAGCTGGTCGACCAGGTTGTTGACGGTCCTGCCGACCTTCAGGAACTCACCGCGCAGCGGATGCCCGGCCCCGTCCGCCGCCGGCGTCCGCAGTTCCATCCGCGGCGACAGATCACCCTCGGCCACCGCCGTCAGGACCCGGCCCACCTCGGAGACCGGCCGTACGAGGTCGTCGACCAGGGCGTTGGAGTTGTCCACGGCGGCCGCCCAGGAACCTTCACAGGCACCCGTTTCCAGCCGTTCCGTGAGTTTTCCCTCACGTCCCACGACACGCCGTACCCGCGACAGCTCACCCGTGAGGTGGAGATTGCGGTCCGCCACCTCGTTGAAGACCGCCGCGATCTCCGACATCACGCCGTCCCCGGACACCGTGAGCCGCTTGCGGAAGTTCCCGTCCCGCATCGCCTCCAGGGCCACCAGCAGCCGGTCCAGGGCAGCCGAGTCCACCTCCGTGGTCCCGCCGCCGCCCCGCCGCCTGCTCAGGGACTGTCCGCCCTTCGCGCGCGCCTTGGTGCCCCGCGCCGCTGCGCCAGTCTCCACTGTGTCCCTCCCGCAGGGGTCGACCGTTACTGCTGTACCCGGATACCGCCATACTCGGCGTACCGCTTACTTCGGCGTACCAGTTACTGATGCGTATTTCTGCCAGATGGGATCCGGTCACACCAGGGGCTGCTGCCCGCCGTACACGGAACGCACTCAGGCTGATCGGACCTTCACCAGAAGCTTGCCCAGTGTTTCACCCCGTCCGAACCAGGCCATAACAGTTCGGCAGCTTCGCACATCGTCCGCACACCCTGGGGCGTGAACACTGGCGACCGGCATCCGCTCGGACGGCGAAGGTAAGTAACCTTGCATGCGGCTGTCCAGCCGCACCGGTCCGTCCGGCCTGGGCGGTGGCACGAGAACGAGCGGGCATTCGGAGGGGCGGCCGCAGACCATGACCACCGGAGTGATCCCCGGGGGACACAACCCGGAGCCACGGCCCACGGGCGAGCGCATGCCGCACCAGCGGCACGAGCCGGCCGGCCGGGAAAGCCCGCATGTCGAGACACGGTCGAGGAGTTCTGTGATCACCGCGCGCGCGGCCGCCACCTTCGAGCCGGTCGGCCGATCGGTCGCGACCGCCCGGTCCTTCGTCCGCGACACGCTCCAGGGCTGGGGCTTCGCCGACGTCGTCGACGACGCCGTGGTCCTCACCAGCGAACTGGTGACCAACGCCGTGGTGCACGCCGGCACCCACGCCGACGTCCTGTGCCTGCGCACCGAGGACGGCGTACGCATCGAGGTCGCCGACCGCTACCCGGAGCGCGAGGTCCCGCTCCAGGGATCCGCCGTCAACATGGGCAGCCCCGACCGCGAGGGCGGACGCGGCCTCCAGCTCTGCGCGGCCCTCGCCGCCCGCTGGGGCGTCGAGTACACGCCCACCCACAAGAACGTCTGGTTCCAGCTCGACCTCCCCGAGCGCCCCGTCGGCACCCGGGCCGCCGGACCTTCGCTCCCCGCCGACCTGCTGCCCCTCGCCGACGGCCGGGTCCGCGTGGCGGTCGTCCAGATCGACCGCAAGGGCACCGTGACGGCCTGGAACGAGGACGCCGAGGACATCTTCGGCCACACCGCGGCCCAGGTCACTGGCAAGCCCCTCACCGACCTCGCCGCCTGGCCGCACACCCCGGGCACCGGCACCGGCATCGCCGAGGCCCTCCAACTCTCCCGCTGGGAGGGCAGTTACGGCATCCGCGGCGCCGACGGCCGCGTCACCCCCGTCTACGCCTCGCACCTCAGGGTCCGGGACACCGGCGGCGAACCCTCCACGGTCTGCCTGCTCGTACGGGACCACGAACGCGCCGTCCTGCAGACCCCGTTGCGCGTCCCCGCCTCCGACTCCGGCACCGCGGACGGCCAGAGCGCGGACCCCTTCGAGGTGTTCATCGGCTCCCCCGCACCGGACGACCTCGACGGCCTCCTCCAGCGCACCGTGGAACGCGCCCGCGACATGCTCGACGGCGACTCCGCCTTCCTGCTCCTCGCGACCGACGACGAGACCGAACTGGAGGTCCGCGCCTCCACCGGCCTGCCCTCCGCACGGCAGCGCTTCGCGCGCGTGCCCGTCGAAGCGGGTCCCGGCCGCTACGGCTCGGCCCGGATGCCGGCCGTGCACGACGACCTGATGTCCGTACCGGGCGCCGTGCCGCTCCTGGCGGGCACCGGCATGCGTTCGGTCGTCACGGTCCCGCTGAAGGTCGAGGGCCGCCTGACGGGCTCCCTGGGCGTCGCGGCGGAGGCCGCGGGCAGATACTCCAACGAGGAGGCGCTGCGCCTCCAGTTCGCCGCCGACCGTATCGCCCTGGCCGTCGAGTCCGCCCGCCTGGGCGAGCTGGAGCGGCTGCGCCGCGGCTCGCTCAGCTTCCTGGTCGAGGCCTCCGACCTGCTCGCCGGCACCCTGGACCGGGACCAGACCCTCGCCCTGATGGCCCAGATGACGGTCCCGACCCTCGCCACCTGGTGCGCCGTCTACACGATCGCCGACCAGGCCTCCGACCCGTACCTGTCATACGTCCTGCACGAGGACGAGGAACTCATCGACGGCATCAAGTCGTTGCTGTCGAAGGTGCCCCCGCCGGACCCGGTGCCCACGCCCGGCGCCCGCGTGTGGACCGCCCCCGGCGAACACGCCCACCAGGCCGCCCTGCGCAGCTCCATGCGCAGCCTCGGCCTGACCGGCGGCCCCGCCCGCCAGGTCTCCTCCGGCATCGGCCCCACCCTCGCCACGGCCTCCGCCGTCGGCGGCGAGACCGTCGTCCTCCCCCTGGTGGCCCGCAACCGCGTCATCGGCATGCTGACGCTCGGCAAACCCACCGACGAGCACTTCCGCCAGGAGATCCTGGAACTGGCCGAGGACCTGTCCCGCCGGGCCGCGCTCGCCCTGGACAACGCCCGGCTGTACTCGGAGCGCACCGCCATCAGCCAGGCCCTCCAGCGCAGCCTGCTGCCCCCGGGCACCCCGCACATCGACGGCGTCGAGGTCGAGGTCATCTACCGCGCGGCCGGCGAGGGCAACGAGGTCGGCGGCGACTTCTACGACGTCTTCCCCATCTCCGACGGCGCGTACGGCTTCGCCATCGGCGACGTCTGCGGCACGGGCCCCAACGCGGCCGCCGTGACCGGCCTCGCCCGGCACGCCCTGCGCCTGCTCGCCCGCGAGGGCCTCAGCGGCCCCGCGGTCCTGGAGCGCCTGAACTCGGCCATCCTGGACGAGGGCGACCGCAGCCGCTTCCTGACCCTCCTGTACGGCGAGATGCGCCCCCAGGAGGACGGCAGCGCCGAGATGAAGGTGGTCTGCGCCGGCCACCCGCTGCCGCTGCGTCTGCGTCAGGACGGCACGGTGGAGGCCGCCGCCGAACCGCAGCCGCTCCTCGGCGTCATCGAGGACCTGGAGCTGTACGAGCAGACGGTCACCCTGGACCCGGGCGACGTCCTGCTGTGCGTCACGGACGGTGTGACCGAACGCCGTGAGGGCACCCGCATGCTCGGCGACGACGGGCTCGCGGACGTTCTGACGACCTGTACGGGCCTTACGGCGGGCGCGGTGGCCGCACGCATCATGCGCGCGGTGGAACGCTTCGCGTCGGACGCCCCTTCGGACGACATGGCCATTCTGGCGATGCGGATCCCCGGCCTTCAGACGGACTGAGCGGGCCGGGAAAGAGGGCATGAAAAAGGCCCCACCCGAACGGGTGGGGCCTTTTCGTCGGAGCCCCCAAACGGAATCGAACCGTTGACCTTCTCCTTACCATGGAGACGCTCTGCCGACTGAGCTATAGGGGCCTGTTGCTTTTCGAGGTTTCCCCCGCGGCAACGGAATAGATCATACCCCGAACAGACCCGAGTTCCCAAACTCGTTCAGAAGGCCGGCTGGAGCAGTCCGCCCAGGGCGTTGCAGGCGGACACGATCCGCTGCATCTCCCGTTTGGTCAACGAGGCGTCCACGGGCAGCGCCAGTGTCTCGTCGGCGGCCCGCTCGGTTTCCGGCAGCGAGACGCAGCGCCGGAACTCCGGCAGCCGGTGCACGGGCGTCTTCACCGGCACCCGGCAGTCAACTCCCTTGCCCCGCAGGGCCCGGGCGAAGGCGTCCCGGTCGGGCCTCCCGTTGCCGGGCACCCGCACGACGTACTGCTGGTAGGTGTGCCCGTCACCGCCGTCCGGGGTCCGCACCCCGCGCAGCTTGGCGTCGAGGTAGCCGGCCCGCTGCCGACGCTGCGCGATCTCGTCGTACGGCGCCTCGGACTCGCCCTGTTCCAGGACCAGCAGCCCGTGCCGCTGTCCCAGCGCGTGCAACCGCCTGACGTCCGCCCACCGTCCGAAGCGGTGCACGACAACGACCGCTGCGGAACGGGCGGTTATCTCCGCTTCCACCGCCGACGCGTCGAGGCAGTAGGTCAGCGGATCTATGTCGGCGAACACCGGGAGCGCTCCGGCCAGTGTCACGGCCTCGGCGACCTCGGCGTTCCCGAACGCCGGCACGACGACCTCGTCACCGACTCCGACACCGGCGGCCCTGAGCATTGCAGCAGTACCCATGCTGGGATGCTCGACGCGGAACGTGAACGTCAAGTTACGTAAACCAAAAAAGGGTTGGACCCCGAACCGAAGTTCAGGGCCCAACCCTTTCAATATTTGTTCGGCGGCGTCCTACTCTCCCACAGGGTCCCCCCTGCAGTACCATCGGCGCTGTGAGGCTTAGCTTCCGGGTTCGGAATGTAACCGGGCGTTTCCCTCACGCTATGACCACCGAAACACTATGAAACTGTTCAGCCGCACCATGCCGTGACCTGGCATGGGGCTGTTCGTGGTTTCAGAACCAACACAGTGGACGCGAGCAACTGAGGACAAGCCCTCGGCCTATTAGTACCGGTCACCTCCACCAGTTACCTGGCTTCCAGATCCGGCCTATCAACCCAGTCG
>NZ_JAKQYH010000001.1:9455-11431 GCF_022343545.1 Streptomyces arenae | reverse complement strand
AAATTCCCTCAAAATTCCCTCACCAGGTGTGGCCCCCCTTCTCCCGAAGTTACGGGGGCATTTTGCCGAGTTCCTTAACCATAGTTCACCCGAACGCCTCGGTATTCTCTACCTGACCACCTGAGTCGGTTTAGGGTACGGGCCGCCATGAAACTCGCTAGAGGCTTTTCTCGACAGCATAGGATCATCCACTTCACCACAATCGGCTCGGCATCAGGTCTCAGACTATGTGCTGTCCGGATTTACCTAGACAACGTCCTACACCCTTACCCCGGGACAACCACCGCCCGGGCTGGACTACCTTCCTGCGTCACCCCATCACTCACCTACTACCACCTTGGGTCAGCGGCTCCACCACTCCCCTTTGCCCGAAGGCTCCGGGGCGGCTTCACGGCCTTAGCATTAATGGGCTCGATGTTTGACGCTTCACAGCGGGTACCGGAATATCAACCGGTTATCCATCGACTACGCCTGTCGGCCTCGCCTTAGGTCCCGACTTACCCTGGGCAGATCAGCTTGACCCAGGAACCCTTAGTCAATCGGCGCACACGTTTCCCACGTGTGAATCGCTACTCATGCCTGCATTCTCACTCGTGAACCGTCCACAACTACCTTCCGGTGCTGCTTCACCCGGCACACGACGCTCCCCTACCCATCCGTACAGGCGTTGGCCCTGTTGTACGAATGACACGACTTCGGCGGTACGCTTGAGCCCCGCTACATTGTCGGCGCGGAATCACTAGACCAGTGAGCTATTACGCACTCTTTCAAGGGTGGCTGCTTCTAAGCCAACCTCCTGGTTGTCTGTGCGACTCCACATCCTTTCCCACTTAGCGTACGCTTAGGGGCCTTAGTCGATGCTCTGGGCTGTTTCCCTCTCGACCATGGAGCTTATCCCCCACAGTCTCACTGCCGCGCTCTCACTTACCGGCATTCGGAGTTTGGCTAAGGTCAGTAACCCGGTAGGGCCCATCGCCTATCCAGTGCTCTACCTCCGGCAAGAAACACACGACGCTGCACCTAAATGCATTTCGGGGAGAACCAGCTATCACGGAGTTTGATTGGCCTTTCACCCCTAACCACAGGTCATCCCCCAGGTTTTCAACCCTGGTGGGTTCGGTCCTCCACGAAGTCTTACCTCCGCTTCAACCTGCCCATGGCTAGATCACTCCGCTTCGGGTCTTGAGCGTGCTACTGAAACGCCCTATTCGGACTCGCTTTCGCTACGGCTACCCCACACGGGTTAACCTCGCAACACACCGCAAACTCGCAGGCTCATTCTTCAAAAGGCACGCAGTCACACCACAAGGATGCTCCCACGGCTTGTAGGCACACGGTTTCAGGTACTATTTCACTCCCCTCCCGGGGTACTTTTCACCATTCCCTCACGGTACTATCCGCTATCGGTCACCAGGGAATATTTAGGCTTAGCGGGTGGTCCCGCCAGATTCACACGGGATTTCTCGGGCCCCGTGCTACTTGGGTGTCTCTCAAACGAGCCGCTGATGTTTCAGCTACGGGGGTCTTACCCTCTACGCCGGACCTTTCGCATGTCCTTCGCCTACATCAACGGTTTCTGACTCGTCCTGTCGCCGGCAGACGACAGAAGAGAGATCCCACAACCCCGTATACGCAACCCCTGCCGGGTCTCACACGCATACGGTTTGGCCTCATCCGGTTTCGCTCGCCACTACTCCCGGAATCACGGTTGTTTTCTCTTCCTGAGGGTACTGAGATGTTTCACTTCCCCTCGTTCCCTCCACACTGCCTATGTGTTCAGCAGCGGGTGACAGCCCATGACGACTGCCGGGTTTCCCCATTCGGAAACCCCCGGATCAAAGCCTGGTTGACGACTCCCCGGGGACTATCGTGGCCTCCCACGTCCTTCATCGGTTCCTGGTGCCAAGGCATCCACCGTGCGCCCTTAAAAACTTGGCCACAGATGCTCGCGTCCACTGTGCAGTTCTCAAACAACG
>NZ_JAKQYH010000001.1:7782-9155 GCF_022343545.1 Streptomyces arenae | reverse complement strand
CCCCCAGGTTTTCAACCCTGGTGGGTTCGGTCCTCCACGAAGTCTTACCTCCGCTTCAACCTGCCCATGGCTAGATCACTCCGCTTCGGGTCTTGAGCGTGCTACTGAAACGCCCTATTCGGACTCGCTTTCGCTACGGCTACCCCACACGGGTTAACCTCGCAACACACCGCAAACTCGCAGGCTCATTCTTCAAAAGGCACGCAGTCACACCACAAGGATGCTCCCACGGCTTGTAGGCACACGGTTTCAGGTACTATTTCACTCCCCTCCCGGGGTACTTTTCACCATTCCCTCACGGTACTATCCGCTATCGGTCACCAGGGAATATTTAGGCTTAGCGGGTGGTCCCGCCAGATTCACACGGGATTTCTCGGGCCCCGTGCTACTTGGGTGTCTCTCAAACGAGCCGCTGATGTTTCAGCTACGGGGGTCTTACCCTCTACGCCGGACCTTTCGCATGTCCTTCGCCTACATCAACGGTTTCTGACTCGTCTCACGGCCGGCAGACCGTAAAAGAGAGATCCCACAACCCCGTATACGCAACCCCTGCCGGGTCTCACACGCATACGGTTTGGCCTCATCCGGTTTCGCTCGCCACTACTCCCGGAATCACGGTTGTTTTCTCTTCCTGAGGGTACTGAGATGTTTCACTTCCCCTCGTTCCCTCCACACTGCCTATGTGTTCAGCAGCGGGTGACAGCCCATGACGACTGCCGGGTTTCCCCATTCGGAAACCCCCGGATCAAAGCCTGGTTGACGACTCCCCGGGGACTATCGTGGCCTCCCACGTCCTTCATCGGTTCCTGGTGCCAAGGCATCCACCGTGCGCCCTTAAAAACTTGGCCACAGATGCTCGCGTCCACTGTGCAGTTCTCAAACAACGACCAGCCACCCATCACCCCCAACCGAAGCTGGAGTTCACTGGGGCCGGCATCGAGGGACGTTTCATTCCCTCAGACACCCAACAGCGTGCCCGACACCCTCGCCTCTTCTTCATCCGTTCCACGCCGAAGCAGTACTGGGAAGAGAAAAGATCAAGTGTGCCGAGTAGTCAACGTTCCACCCATGAGCAACCGTGCAAGACATTTGCTTGCAGTCGGCTATGTGCTCCTTAGAAAGGAGGTGATCCAGCCGCACCTTCCGGTACGGCTACCTTGTTACGACTTCGTCCCAATCGCCAGTCCCACCTTCGACAGCTCCCTCCCACAAGGGGTTGGGCCACCGGCTTCGGGTGTTACCGACTTTCGTGACGTGACGGGCGGTGTGTACAAGGCCCGGGAACGTATTCACCGCAGCAATGCTGATCTGCGATTACTAGCGACTCCGACTTCATGGGGTCGAGTTGCAGACCCCAATCCGAACTGAGACCG
>NZ_JAKQYH010000001.1:6613-7482 GCF_022343545.1 Streptomyces arenae | reverse complement strand
TGACTCGTCCTGTCGCCGGCAGACGACAGAAGAGAGATCCCACAACCCCGTATACGCAACCCCTGCCGGGTCTCACACGCATACGGTTTGGCCTCATCCGGTTTCGCTCGCCACTACTCCCGGAATCACGGTTGTTTTCTCTTCCTGAGGGTACTGAGATGTTTCACTTCCCCTCGTTCCCTCCACACTGCCTATGTGTTCAGCAGCGGGTGACAGCCCATGACGACTGCCGGGTTTCCCCATTCGGAAACCCCCGGATCAAAGCCTGGTTGACGACTCCCCGGGGACTATCGTGGCCTCCCACGTCCTTCATCGGTTCCTGGTGCCAAGGCATCCACCGTGCGCCCTTAAAAACTTGGCCACAGATGCTCGCGTCCACTGTGCAGTTCTCAAACAACGACCAGCCACCCATCACCCCCAACCAAAGCTGGAGTTCACTGGGGCCGGCATCGAGGGACGTTTCATTCCCTCAGACACCCAACAGCGTGCCCGACACGTTCTCCCGTCCAGACTCACGTTCCACGCCGAAGCAGTACTAGTGATCTCTCAGAGACGACCGTGCCGAGTAGTCAACGTTCCACCCATGAGCAACCGTGCAAGACATTTGCTTGCAGTCGGCTATGTGCTCCTTAGAAAGGAGGTGATCCAGCCGCACCTTCCGGTACGGCTACCTTGTTACGACTTCGTCCCAATCGCCAGTCCCACCTTCGACAGCTCCCTCCCACAAGGGGTTGGGCCACCGGCTTCGGGTGTTACCGACTTTCGTGACGTGACGGGCGGTGTGTACAAGGCCCGGGAACGTATTCACCGCAGCAATGCTGATCTGCGATTACTAGCGACTCCGACTTCATGGGGTCGAGTTGCAGACC
>NZ_JAKQYH010000001.1:5700-6313 GCF_022343545.1 Streptomyces arenae | reverse complement strand
TCACCGAGGAGCAGCTGGCCCGCAACCCGGTCCGCATCCCGGCCGCCGACTACAAGCGCTGGTACGCCGAGCTCCCGGCGGAGCTGCGCGAGCAGGTGGAGGAGCACTGGGGCCCGGCCCCGGGCGAGATGTTCCTGGACCGCTCCCGCAACCCGGAGGGCGACATCGTGCTCGCGGCGCTGCGCCGCGGGAACCTGCTGGTCCTCATCCAGCCGCCGCGCGGCTTCGGCGAGAACCCGATCGCGATCTACCACGACCCGGACCTGCCGCCCTCGCACCACTACCTGGCGGCCTACCGCTGGATCGCCGCCCGCGCCGAGGACGGCGGCTTCGGCGCCGACGCGATGGTGCACCTGGGCAAGCACGGCAACCTGGAGTGGCTGCCCGGCAAGAACGCCGGCCTGTCCGCCGCCTGCGGCCCGGACGCGGCCCTCGGCGACCTGCCGCTGGTCTACCCGTTCCTGGTCAACGACCCGGGCGAGGGCACCCAGGCCAAGCGCCGCGTGCACGCCACGCTCGTCGACCACCTGGTGCCGCCGATGGCCCGCGCCGACTCGTACGGCGACATCGCGCGCCTGGAGCAGCTGCTCGACGAGTACGCGCAGATCAGCAG
>NZ_JAKQYH010000001.1:4605-5400 GCF_022343545.1 Streptomyces arenae | reverse complement strand
GATGGGTAGGGGAGCGTCGTGTGCCGGGTGAAGCAGCACCGGAAGGTAGTTGTGGACGGTTCACGAGTGAGAATGCAGGCATGAGTAGCGATTCACACGTGGGAAACGTGTGCGCCGATTGACTAAGGGTTCCTGGGTCAAGCTGATCTGCCCAGGGTAAGTCGGGACCTAAGGCGAGGCCGACAGGCGTAGTCGATGGATAACCGGTTGATATTCCGGTACCCGCTGTGAAGCGTCAAACATCGAGCCCATTAATGCTAAGGCCGTGAAGCCGCCCCGGAGCCTTCGGGCAAAGGGGAGTGGTGGAGCCGCTGACCCAAGGTGGTAGTAGGTGAGTGATGGGGTGACGCAGGAAGGTAGTCCAGCCCGGGCGGTGGTTGTCCCGGGGTAAGGGTGTAGGCCGTGCGGTAGGTAAATCCGTCGCACATAAGGCTGAGACCTGATGCCGAGCCGATTGTGGTGAAGTGGATGATCCTATGCTGTCGAGAAAAGCCTCTAGCGAGTTTCGTGGCGGCCCGTACCCTAAACCGACTCAGGTGGTCAGGTAGAGAATACCGAGGCGTTCGGGTGAACTATGGTTAAGGAACTCGGCAAAATGCCCCCGTAACTTCGGGAGAAGGGGGGCCACACTTGGTGAGGGAATTTACTTCCTGAGCTGGGGGTGGCCGCAGAGACCAGCGAGAAGCGACTGTTTACTAAAAACACAGGTCCGTGCGAAGCCGTAAGGCGATGTATACGGACTGACGCCTGCCCGGTGCTGGAACGTTAAGGGGACCGGTTAGCTCCATTTCGGTG
>NZ_JAKQYH010000001.1:3666-4305 GCF_022343545.1 Streptomyces arenae | reverse complement strand
TAACACCCGAAGCCGGTGGCCCAACCCCTTGTGGGAGGGAGCTGTCGAAGGTGGGACTGGCGATTGGGACGAAGTCGTAACAAGGTAGCCGTACCGGAAGGTGCGGCTGGATCACCTCCTTTCTAAGGAGCACATAGCCGACTGCAAGCAAATGTCTTGCACGGTTGCTCATGGGTGGAACGTTGACTACTCGGCACACTTGATCTTTTCTCTTCCCAGTACTGCTTCGGCGTGGAACGGATGAAGAAGAGGCGAGGGTGTCGGGCACGCTGTTGGGTGTCTGAGGGAATGAAATCCCTCGATGCCGGCCCCGGTGAAGCATCGCGTAAGTGGTGTGTGACGGGTGGCTGGTCGTTGTTTGAGAACTGCACAGTGGACGCGAGCATCTGTGGCCAAGTTTTTAAGGGCGCACGGTGGATGCCTTGGCACCAGGAACCGATGAAGGACGTGGGAGGCCACGATAGTCCCCGGGGAGTCGTCAACCAGGCTTTGATCCGGGGGTTTCCGAATGGGGAAACCCGGCAGTCGTCATGGGCTGTCACCCGCTGCTGAACACATAGGCAGTGTGGAGGGAACGAGGGGAAGTGAAACATCTCAGTACCCTCAGGAAGAGAAAACAACCGTGATTCCGGGAGTAGT
>NZ_JAKQYH010000001.1:2313-3366 GCF_022343545.1 Streptomyces arenae | reverse complement strand
CCTACCGGGTTACTGACCTTAGCCAAACTCCGAATGCCGGTAAGTGAGAGCGCGGCAGTGAGACTGTGGGGGATAAGCTCCATGGTCGAGAGGGAAACAGCCCAGAGCATCGACTAAGGCCCCTAAGCGTACGCTAAGTGGGAAAGGATGTGGAGTCGCACAGACAACCAGGAGGTTGGCTTAGAAGCAGCCACCCTTGAAAGAGTGCGTAATAGCTCACTGGTCTAGTGATTCCGCGCCGACAATGTAGCGGGGCTCAAGCGTACCGCCGAAGTCGTGTCATTGCAGCAATACTCCCAACGGAGGCTGTGATGGGTAGGGGAGCGTCGTGTGCCGGGTGAAGCAGCACCGGAAGGTAGTTGTGGACGGTTCACGAGTGAGAATGCAGGCATGAGTAGCGATTCACACGTGGGAAACGTGTGCGCCGATTGACTAAGGGTTCCTGGGTCAAGCTGATCTGCCCAGGGTAAGTCGGGACCTAAGGCGAGGCCGACAGGCGTAGTCGATGGATAACCGGTTGATATTCCGGTACCCGCTGTGAAGCGTCAAACATCGAGCCCATTAATGCTAAGGCCGTGAAGCCGCCCCGGAGCCTTCGGGCAAAGGGGAGTGGTGGAGCCGCTGACCCAAGGTGGTAGTAGGTGAGTGATGGGGTGACGCAGGAAGGTAGTCCAGCCCGGGCGGTGGTTGTCCCGGGGTAAGGGTGTAGCCCGTCATCTAGGCAAATCCGGATGACATGTGGGTGAGACCTGATGCCGAGCCGATTGTGGTGAAGTGGATGATCCTATGCTGTCGAGAAAAGCCTCTAGCGAGTTTCATGGCGGCCCGTACCCTAAACCGACTCAGGTGGTCAGGTAGAGAATACCGAGGCGTTCGGGTGAACTATGGTTAAGGAACTCGGCAAAATGCCCCCGTAACTTCGGGAGAAGGGGGGCCACACCTGGTGAGGGAATTTACTTCCTGAGCTGGGGGTGGCCGCAGAGACCAGCGAGAAGCGACTGTTTACTAAAAACACAGGTCCGTGCGAAGCCGTAAGGCGATGTATACGGACTG
>NZ_JAKQYH010000001.1:0-2013 GCF_022343545.1 Streptomyces arenae | reverse complement strand
CTGATCTGCCCAGGGTAAGTCGGGACCTAAGGCGAGGCCGACAGGCGTAGTCGATGGATAACCGGTTGATATTCCGGTACCCGCTGTGAAGCGTCAAACATCGAGCCCATTAATGCTAAGGCCGTGAAGCCGCCCCGGAGCCTTCGGGCAAAGGGGAGTGGTGGAGCCGCTGACCCAAGGTGGTAGTAGGTGAGTGATGGGGTGACGCAGGAAGGTAGTCCAGCCCGGGCGGTGGTTGTCCCGGGGTAAGGGTGTAGCCCGTCATCTAGGCAAATCCGGATGACATGTGGGTGAGACCTGATGCCGAGCCGATTGTGGTGAAGTGGATGATCCTATGCTGTCGAGAAAAGCCTCTAGCGAGTTTCATGGCGGCCCGTACCCTAAACCGACTCAGGTGGTCAGGTAGAGAATACCGAGGCGTTCGGGTGAACTATGGTTAAGGAACTCGGCAAAATGCCCCCGTAACTTCGGGAGAAGGGGGGCCACACCTGGTGAGGGAATTTACTTCCTGAGCTGGGGGTGGCCGCAGAGACCAGCGAGAAGCGACTGTTTACTAAAAACACAGGTCCGTGCGAAGCCGTAAGGCGATGTATACGGACTGACGCCTGCCCGGTGCTGGAACGTTAAGGGGACCGGTTAGCTCCATTTCGGTGGGGCGAAGCTGAGAACTTAAGCGCCAGTAAACGGCGGTGGTAACTATAACCATCCTAAGGTAGCGAAATTCCTTGTCGGGTAAGTTCCGACCTGCACGAATGGCGTAACGACTTCTCGACTGTCTCAACCATAGGCCCGGTGAAATTGCACTACGAGTAAAGATGCTCGTTTCGCGCAGCAGGACGGAAAGACCCCGGGACCTTTACTACAGTTTGATATTGGTGTTCGGTTCGGCTTGTGTAGGATAGCTGGGAGACTTTGAGCATCGGACGCCAGTTCGGTGGGAGTCGTCGTTGAAATACCAGTCTGGTCGTGCTGGATGTCTAACCTGGGTCCGTGATCCGGATCAGGGACAGTGTCTGATGGGTAGTTTAACTGGGGCGGTTGCCTCCTAAAGAGTAACGGAGGCGCCCAAAGGTTCCCTCAGCCTGGTTGGCAATCAGGTGTTGAGTGTAAGTGCACAAGGGAGCTTGACTGTGAGACCGACGGGTCGAGCAGGGACGAAAGTCGGGACTAGTGATCCGGCGGTGGCTTGTGGAAGCGCCGTCGCTCAACGGATAAAAGGTACCCCGGGGATAACAGGCTGATCTTCCCCAAGAGTCCATATCGACGGGATGGTTTGGCACCTCGATGTCGGCTCGTCGCATCCTGGGGCTGGAGTCGGTCCCAAGGGTTGGGCTGTTCGCCCATTAAAGCGGTACGCGAGCTGGGTTTAGAACGTCGTGAGACAGTTCGGTCCCTATCCGCTGTGCGCGTAGGAGTCTTGAGAAGGGCTGTCCCTAGTACGAGAGGACCGGGACGGACGAACCTCTGGTGTGCCAGTTGTTCTGCCAAGGGCATGGCTGGTTGGCTACGTTCGGGAGGGATAACCGCTGAAAGCATCTAAGCGGGAAGCCTGCTTCGAGATGAGGACTCCCACCTCTATAAGAGGGTAAGGCTCCCAGTAGACGACTGGGTTGATAGGCCGGATCTGGAAGCCAGGTAACTGGTGGAGSTGACCGGTACTAATAGGCCGAGGGCTTGTCCTCAGTTGCTCGCGTCCACTGTGTTAGTTCTGAAGTAACGAACTCGCCCCTCCTGTGGGGGGTGCGGCTTGAGTTCAACTTCATAGTGTTTCGGTGGTCATAGCGTTAGGGAAACGCCCGGTTACATTCCGAACCCGGAAGCTAAGCCTTTCAGCGCCGATGGTACTGCAGGGGGGACCCTGTGGGAGAGTAGGACGCCGCCGAACAATATTTCAGGGACCCCTGGTCCCAGCGTTCACGCTGGGACCAGGGGTCCTTTTGTTTTTCCTTGAATTTTTCTGAAGCGCGCGTCGGGGTGCCGGCTGCGCGAGAATGACTGCAGTACCCGAAGACA